>CAJQPD010000112.1 GCA_905480085.1 uncultured Acidimicrobiia bacterium | reverse complement strand
ATCCATGAAATGAAACCCAAGGTCATCCTGATAGAGGAACTGATGCTCCTTGCGGTCGATCACGGCCCGATCGACATCTTCTCCCGCTCGAAATGTCCGATCGATGACCGCACCGGTCTCGGCGTTCTTAAGCTTCAGGCGAACAAACGCCTTACCTTTTCCAGGCTTGACGTGCTGATATTCGATGATGGTGAACAGCCCATTTTCGATACTGATAGCCATTCCTGGCTTGACGTCATTTGTCGAAATCATTCGGGTCTCCGTTCTCCAGCAGCATCCTAGGCCAGTCCAATGGCGGCTAAACCCAGGGCGAGGTCGTCGGCGGTTACATGGACGATCTGCGGAACGCCTATCTGAGCGAGAAGAACCATCTGGAGGCCGGCGGAATCTCGTTTCTTGTCGAGCCACACCAGATGCTCTACCGCCTTCAGATCCGCCTCGGCGACAACAGGTAACCCGAGCGAAGCCAGGGTCGCTTTGACCGGAAAGACAAACCCGAACTTGTCCCTGGACAACTCGGCTGCGGCCACCATTCCGATCGAGACCGCTTCCCCATGGCTGATCCCCTGGACGATCTCTACCGCATGACCGATCGTGTGCCCGAAATTGAGGATCATGCGACGACCGGTCTCCGTGAAATCCTCACTGACGACGTCAGCTTTGACGGCGATCGATCGTCGAACAATCTCCTCCGTAGGTGGATCCTCGGGCGAGTCGACAAACAACTGCACCAAATCTGGATCTGCGATGAAGCCGGTTTTGATCGCCTCTGCCCACCCTTCCCGCTTAATCGTGAGTGGCAACGCATCGAGCACATCGGTGTCGACGACCACCTTGGCCGGATGAGCGAAGGCTCCCACGAGGTTCTTGCCAGCCAGGTTGATGCCGGTCTTTCCGCCGATGGCAGCATCGACCGCCGCCAGCATCGTGGTCGGAACGTAGACGGCTTCGATACCGCGCAGCCAGGTGGCGGCCACGAAACCGGCCACGTCGGTGAGGGCACCGCCCCCGACCCCGACGATCGTGTCGTGGCGGCCCACGCCCAGCCCTGCCAACGACTCGTAAAGTTCGGCCACGACCTCCCACCGCTTGGCTTCGTCGCGGTCGGGTAGCTCAAGGATGGTGCGTGGCTCATCCAAACTGGCGGCGACCCGCTCGGCGATGGCCCGGGGCATCCCTGGCTGGGTCAGGATGACTGCCTGCTGACGCCCCGACCGAACCGGCAACACTGGTTCATCGACGAGGGCCGGGCCCACCAGAATCTCGGTGGCGACCCGGCCATTGGCTGTTACCTCGAACTTCGACACGCTCGCCTCTCCTGCCCGCCTAGAACCGGCGCAGCCGTTCCTTGTAACTAGAGACCGCGTTTTGGAAATCGCCGACCGTGTCGCCACCAAACTGTCGCTGCAGCTCCTGGGCGAGCACCACGGCCACCATTTGCTCGGCAACCACACCCGCCGCAGGCACTGCGCAGACATCACTCCGTTCACGGAACGCCACATCGGCCTCTTTGGTTTCGACATCTACGGTGTCCAGGGGGCGCATAACGGTCGAGATAGGCTTCATCGCCGCCCGAACCCGGAGCGGCTGACCGGTCGACATGCCGCCTTCGGTGCCACCCGCCCGATCAGTCTTACGAATGAATTCTCCGTCTTCCAGGTAGATCTCGTCGTGGGCGGCCGATCCTCGCCGGCGGGCCGATTCGAATCCATCGCCTACCTCAACACCCTTGATTGCCTGTATCGACATCAGCGCATAGGCCAGGCGGGCGTCGAGTCGACGATCCCAATGGGTGTGAGATCCTACGCCGGCAGGCAGTCCGTGGACCACGACTTCCACCACACCGCCGAGGGTATCGCGGTCGGCCTTGGCCGCCTCGATCTCGCTGACCATCCGGTCCTCACCGCTAAGGGCGCGAACTGGAGAGGCATCAATGGCCGCCAGATCGTCCGGCATCGGTAGGACGTCATCGGACTTGGCCGTGCCGATCTCGACCACATGGGACAACACCGCCACCCCGATCGTGGCCAGAATCTGCTTGGCCACATAGCCGACCACCGTCCGGGCGGCCGTCTCACGTGCCGAGGCGCGTTCGAGAATATTGCGAGCGTCATGGGTGTCGTACTTCTGCATGCCAACCAGGTCGGCGTGCCCTGGCCGGGGCGTGGTGAGCGTCCGGTCGGTTTGGCCGGGGTCTGGCGACATTTCAGCCTCCCAACGTGGCCACTCGGTATTGCGGATGACCACCGCGATGGGACTTCCCAGGGTGATCCCATGTCGGACCCCACCCATGATCTCGACAACGTCCTTTTCGAGTTTCATGCGATTGCCGCGACCGTACCCGAGGCGACGTCGCGCCAGTTCCTCGCTCAGTTCTTCACGAAGAAAGGGCAGGCCGGCCGGGGCCCCTTCGATGGTGGCCACCAGGCCCGGTCCGTGGGACTCGCCCGCGGTCAGGAACCTCAGCATGAAAGAAATCTCGACATAGAGACGTAGGGTACACGAGATCCGTATCCGGCCGGGCAGGCCGGATCACTTCAGGATCTCTTGGCCTTCCACGACTTCGAAGGCATTATCCCCGAAAAGGAACACGGCCCGGCCGAGAGTGCCGGCCGCTTCATCGGGCGGCGTGATCGAGATCACCTTGTACGAACCGGCGAAGGTGTCGCCGACCCCGACCACGTGAGTGGTTCCGTTGAGTTCAATCTCAACGGTCATCGCACCATCGGTGCCAACCGTAATGTTGTTGACCTTGAATGTAATGCCATTGCGACCGCCCGTTCCAGGGCCAAACGAGGCTGTCCCATCATCGAGAATTAGCGGTCGGAACGGGTCACGAGGCTGAGACGTCTGGAGGTTCGAAGCCACGACATCCCCGGCAACGAGGTTGGCAAGGTTGCCGACCGGGGCAGACCGGGGAGCGGAATCGCTTGCCAGATTGGCCACATACGGGCTGGCGCCCGCTCCAAAAACGGCCGGAGCGATGCCGAGCCATCCGACGGCCAGTCCAAGACCAACCAGAACGATCGCCAGAGCTGTCGCTGACCCGGAGCCTCGCTTCTTCTTATGCATCATCCACCTGCCGTGGTTGTCGTGGTCGTTGACGAATCGACCGTCGTGGTCGTCGTGGTCGTTTCGTCAACGGGAATGTCGGGTTCGGCGACCTCGGGCGGTGCCGGAACCACAATCGCACCAGTCGTGAAGGCCACCGCATTGATCGTCATCGTGAGCGTATTCACGCCCGTCTCGGTTTCAAGGGTCGGAGTGACGTTGATGCCATCGACCCGGACGAGTCGGTCCATCTCCGACAACCCATACAGGTAGCCAAGAACTTCGAAGTACTGACCGCTAACGGTCATCGCCAGGGCAACCTCGCGCACGCCGGAGTTACTCTGGTCGCCGGGAGTACTGAAGCTGACGGCCTCCCACTCGACGTTCGCCCGATCGGCGAGGACTGAGAGTTCGTCGGTCAGGGCGTCGATCTGAGGCGCCTCCGGAATCGACAACAGCATGTTGGCGTTGGCACGGTCATACTCGGGAAGGCGCTCGTTAACCCGGTTCAGCTCCCGGAGGCGCTGCGACAGTGCATTGCCCTGCACTTGCAGGGTTGACAACTCTTGCTCCTGCACGGCGATCTCCTCGCCGAGTGGCCCCCACAACAGAAAGTAGAACCCGGCCCCGACGAGGAGCATCAACGGGAGAGCGATCAGAAGTGCCCGTCTCATTCGGAAATCTCCACGATCCTGGTGGTTGCCCGATCAGAGAATGACTGTTCGGTCAACGAGGCTGAAGACGAAAAGGCGACCGTCGGGAAATCAGCAATCTGTGCCTGGGTGATACTGGCGACCCAGGCTCCCCCAACCGCGGCCCACTCAGTCGAGTCGAGGGTTCGGAACCAGGTGGAAGCGTCCGGATAGTCGAAAGCAGTCCCGGCAAACGTCACCGACCCATAGGTGGGAGTACCGGTCGCCGCCGGATCGGGTGGCGCGGCGCTGGCCGACAGACTCGTCACCCACGTCCTCGGAGGAAGGACCCGCCCGAGATCATTCATGAACCGCCCCCAGTCCAGGTCCACGGCCAGGGATTCCGTGATCTGGACCGATCGACTTTCATAGAGATTCAGTGCGTCCGCCGCATCCGAAAGGGCGGCAATATCGTTCTCAAGGCGAGCGTTGACCGACCGCTCTCTATCGACATCCTCGACCGCGGCGGCCAGCGATTGCGACTTCATGAACCAGAGGCCGGCCAGGCCAACCAGGAATACGACAAATAAGAGAACCACCATCGCTGATCCACGCCGGGCCTTGGCAGCGCGTGCTTGTTCCGGTGGCAGTAGGTTGATCGGCCTCATCAGGCTTCCCCCCACAATGCCAGACCTACGGCGACCGGGAGCACCGGTTGGGTCTGATTCAGTTCTTCTTCTGTGAGGCCCGTCTTCCCGATCGTGAGGCGGCCGGAGTTCAGCAACGTCACCGGCTGCAATTGCATGTTGAGTTGCACCCGCATGCGATTGGCCAGGTGAGGGAGCCGGGCGCCGTTACCGGCGATCATGACGGTATCGATGCCACCGTCGCTGGCTGAGGACAAATAGAAGTCCAGTGAACTTCGAACTTCGTCGACCAGCGCGTCAGCCTGACGGGTGAGCGCCGCCATAGCCTTGGCATCGGGGTCGTCGCCTGTCGGCATACCCTCGATGGCCACCCCGAGCCGCCGTTTCAATTGCTCAGCTTGTTCGTCGTCGATATTGAGAGCGTCTGCGACGCTCCTGGTGAAGTCGTTTCCACCGTTCGGTACGATCCGAAGGAAACGGAGGGTGCCACCTTTGATAACGAGTACCTGGGTGAGACTGGCTCCAATATTGACGATTGCCTTGGGGTTGGGACTCAGATCGATGTCACCACCCGTAGCGGCTCGGACCAAGGCGAATGCCTGGAGATCAATCGCCTTGGGCTTGATGCCTGCTCCACCAAGTATGCGAACGACATCAGCCGCCATCTCTTTCTGAGCGGCGACGACCATGATCGACATTCGAGCCTCGCCCTCGGGCGTCGAATACTCCTCAAGTGGGACGAAGTCAAGAATCGCTTCATCAATGGGGATCGGGATGTATTCCTGTGCCTGGAATGCGAGCGATTCGGCCAGTTCGCTTTCTTGCATGTAGGGAACCGAGATCTGACGAACGATGACCCGCTGATTGGCGATCCCGACGATCACGTTCTTCTTGGGGATCTTGGCCTCTTTAAACAATCGGGCGACTGCGTCGCTGATGACGCCCTCGTCGACGATCTCGCCGTTCTGGATCGCCCCGAATGGCAAAGCCACTTCGGCGAACTTCTTGAGCACCGGCGGCCCCTTCTTGGACGTCTCGACGAGGGCAGCTCGCACTGCGCTCGTTCCGATATCCAGACCGACGTTGGCGGTCATTCTTACGCTCCTTGGCGGCCAGCACCGCGATCCCTTGCCCGTAGGCTACAACATCGTAATTACAAACGTGTTGTTTCCGAAGCGTAGCGCGATTTTGCGGCGCGTTGCAAGAACTAGCCGAGGTGCAAATAGGAGCGGGCGATCTCATTGCCGACCGCGATGGCGATCCATGATCCGACCACCATGGACGGCCCGAAGGGAATCGCATCCTTACGACCAACCCGCCTGGTGAGGAGGAGCAGGATCGAGACTCCCCCACCGATGAAGACCGCACCGAAAACCGCCACCGCCAGTGCAGCCCACGATCCGTAGCCCACGAACATGCCAAGGAAGAAAGCCAGCTTGACGTCACCCATTCCAAAGCCTGCCGGAACAATGAGAGCTAGGACGAGAAACCCGGCAAAGTAGGCCCCCGCCGCCAGCCACGATCGGCCATAGGAGCTCAGTTCGCCGTCGGCCAGTGCACCACCGGCGAGCAGCACGGCGCCAACGATGGCTCCGGGAAACAGAATGCGATTGGGTATACGTTTCGTATCGAAGTCGATGAGGGCCAGGGCGAACGTGACAGCGACGAACCAGACAAACGCCAGGACCGACCACCGCAACCCGATGACTGCGTACGTCGCATAGAACAACACTGCGGTGGTCGCCTCAACGAGCGGATATCGGGCCGAGATCGGGTTGCGGCACGACCGACACCGGCCCCGCAATACCAGCCAGGACACCACGGGGATGTTGTCATACGGCTTGATGGCCGAACCACAATTCGGGCAGGCCGACGGCGGATGAACCACGGACAGGCCGGCCGGGATCCGATAGACCACCACATTAAGAAAAGACCCGACCACCAGGCCGACCAGGACAAAGAGGAATGGGGCGACTAGCTCAAGGTTCTCGAGATACATCTGTTCCGCTCAAAGGGGCTATCAAGCCTACCGCACGACCATCAAGGCTTCAGCTACCAACCGTTCTGACAATCGGCGAAGGTTCCAAAGGTCATTGTCGAGTCCTGGCCGAAGTACGTTCCGGCCCCCGTTCCAGAACCTTCGTCCCACAAACAGAACCAGGTACCTGACTGACTCAGGGCGACAAACATCACAGCTTGATTGCCCCTGCCGTCCAAGTTCGGAGCCACGATGAACCCGACCTGGCCAGCGGCGGGCGCCAGGCCGGCGACGTACGTCAGGCCGGCGTGAACCCGATCGAGTTCAGGTATCCCAAAGTTGTAGTCAGCGTTCGAATCTGAATAGATGACCTTTGCGGCGGACAACGAATTACGCAGATTGCTTTGCGCTGCTCGGTCCTGGGCGCGGGTTCTGGCTCCTAAGAACGTCGGTATCGCAATGGCGATGAGAATGGCAATAATAAGAACAACCACCATCAGCTCTACCAACGTGAAGCCATCATCGTCATGTTGCAGACGCATGAGCTCCTCGCTTTCACTTGTACTCAGTCCTTCTATCGGCATTGAGGCGACGATCCTGTAGGTAGAACTGGTAGGGGGACCCGCCGCGAATTCCTCCGCGTCAGCGTCCAACCGGCGCCGTTTCAGAAACCGCCACACAACGAAGAAGGGACCGCCCCGAGGCGGTCCCTTCTTCTTGTTCAGTGCCTGAGTTCAGGCAGTTACAGCTGGCTGTTACCAGTCCGTGGCGCCGCAGGTCCCCCGTGCGAAGGAAGCCGTTGCGCCGGTGGTGTCGGTCCCATAGGTCGTCCCGGAATTGAACGCACCATTGGTCAACGTGTCCGAGATGCAGAATGACGTACCCGAAGCGCTGTACGACGTGAAGGTAATGATCTGCTTATCCACAACTGCACTGTTGTTCTCGACCACGAAACCAACATCGAAGAGCACGGGGCTCGCAGCGCCCGCCACGAAGGTCAGGCTCGGCTCGATGGCGTTCAACAGACCGACGGTGACATCGCCACCGGCGCCGTCTGAGAAGTTCTCTTCATCGGTGTAGTGCACCTTGGCCGAAGTCAACGCGTTGCGGAGGTTCGACTGGGCGGCACGGTCCTGAGCACGCTCACGAGCACCAAGGAAGGTCGGGATGGCGATGGCGATAAGAATGGCAATAATCAAAACAACGACCATCAACTCGACGAGGGTGAAGCCCTCTTCCTTGTTGAGACGGTTACGCATCCATGAAATCATTATGGGACTCCTTATATATGGTTATGTTCCCTGCAGGCCGTCTTGACCTACGTAGGGTTTATCGTCGGCACAGCGCCCAGACTTAAGAAGTAATCCGCGGATTCTTTAACGAGGCAGGGACCCGCAAAAAGCGAGTCCCTGCACTGGTCGGGCAACGTTATTGGATGATTACTGAACGAGGTTCACGATGTTGAACATCGGCATGTACAAGGCGATGAGCATGCCACCCACCGTCGCACCGAGGACCACGATGAGCAAAGGTTCGATAAGGCTCGTGAGACCTTCGACCATGGACTGGACTTCTGAGTCATAGAAGTCACCGACCTTCTCCAACATAGTGTCGAGCGCCCCGGTCTCCTCACCTACGGCAATCATCTGCACCACCATGGCCGGGAATACCGGATGGTTATTGAGCGGTGCCGAAATTGACTCTCCTTCGGCAACCGAAGCCTTGACGTCTTGCACGGCGCGGGCCACGACCGCGTTGCCTGCCGTATCCGACACGATATCCATGGCCTGGAGAATCGGTACACCGGTCTTGGTCAAGGCGGCCAGGGTGTGCGAGAACCGGGCGATCGCCGTCTTATGAATGAGGTTTCCGAAAATCGGCAGCTTAAGCTTGATGGCGTCGAAGGTCGACCGACCAGCCTTCGTGGCGATCCACTTCTTGAACGAAACGAAGGATCCGACCGAGATGATGATCACGGCCCACCAGTACGTCGTCACGATTTTTGAAATGAGCAACAAGAACTTGGTCGCACCGGGAAGTTCACCCCCCAGGTCGGCGTACAGGGCTTCGAACATCGGCACGACAAAAATGATCATGGCGGCCACGATGAAGATGACGAGACCGAACACGGCCATCGGATACATCATGGCCGACTTGATTTTGGATCGGAGGGCCACCTGGGATTCGAGGGTATCGGCGAGTCGCAACAGGGTGTCATCGAGCACACCACCGACCTCACCGGCCCGGACCATGGCGGTGTACAGCTGATTGAAGGCCTTGGGGTGCTGTTCCATAGCGACGGACAGGCTGGTTCCCCGCTCCACGTCGGCCTTCACGGCATTGATGATCTCAACCAGCGCCTTGCTTTCGGTTTGGTCGGCGAGGATGCTGAGCGAACGGAGCAACGACAGACCAGCATTGATCATCGTGGCGAACTGGCGGGAGAAGATTGCGACCTCTTTGGCCTTTACCCGATCCGAAAAGCCGGGAATCTTTATTTCCTTCTTGAGGCCGGAATTGGCATTGGCCTGCTCCGACAAGCTCATCGGGTTCAAGCCCTTGCCGCGCAACGCAGACGCGGCCGCCGACTGGCTGGCGGCATCGATCGTGCCCTTCTTCAGCTTTCCAACGGCGTCTTTGGCACGATATTCAAACGTTGTCGCCATGATTTATCTCCTACGCCACGCGACCGACAAGTCGCTGCAGATCTTCGAGGTCGGAGCAACGCTCCGCTGCGAGCTCATATGTGATTATGTTCCTTCGAACCAGATCAGCCAATGATTGATCCATCGTCTGCATTCCCCATTTGCCGCCGGCCTGCATGGCGGTGGCGATTTGATGGTTCTTGCCCTCCCGGATGAGGTTTCTAACCGCCGGAGTGGCGATCATGACCTCGATCCCCGGCACCCGGCCCCGGCCATCCCTGGTGGGGAGCAGTTGCTGAGTTACGACGGCCTGCAGTGTTGCGGCCAACTGGACCCGCACCTGTCCCTGCTGGTGAGATGGAAAAACATCGATCATACGGTCAATGGTCTGTGGGGCATCCTGCGTGTGCAAGGTCGCAAACACGAGGTGACCGGTCTCGGCCGCCGTGAGGGCGGTCGATATGGTTTCGAGGTCTCGCAGCTCACCGACCAGAATCACATCAGGGTCCTGGCGAAGTGCATGCCGAAGAGCCATGTTGAAGCCAACCGTATCGGCGCCAACTTCTCGCTGGTTGACAATGGCCTTCTGATGATGGTGAAGGAACTCGATGGGGTCCTCGACCGTCAGGATATGACAGGCCCGGCGGCGATTGATGAGGTCGATAATCGACGCCAACGTGGTCGACTTTCCTGACCCGGTCGGACCCGTAACCAATACGAGTCCACGGGCGTAATCGGCAAACTCTTTGACAACCGTGGGTACGCCGAGCTCTTCCAATGGTCTGATCACCTCCGGAATAGCTCGGAAGACCGCCCCGACCGCGTCTCGCTGAAAGAACACGTTAAGACGGAAGCGACCCTTCCCTTGCAGCGGATGCGACGCATCCAGCTCCAGGCTCTCCTCAAGCTTCTCGCGTTGTTTCTCGGTCAAAATGGCGTAAACCATTCGACGGATCTCAGCAGGCATCATGACGCCGAATTCGGGCAGCTGACGCAACTCACCGTTCACGCGTATCTGCGGGGTTGAGCCGGCGGTGATGTGGAGGTCAGAACCGCCCTCATCGACCAGAATCGTAAGCAACCGATTCACGTGTAGTGCGGGTTCGGCAACCTCGATGTCGGCCGCCGCGCCACCCATCCCTGGAATCCGGGTAACCGGAATCTCCTCGGGACCGTGCATGAACGCAATGGCCCGCTGGATGGCATCCTTGGTAGCCAGGGCCAGCGTGACCTTTTTACCGGTGATCTGTTCCAGTCGGCGGTGTCGTTCCGCGTCGAACGGGTCAGCCACGGCAACGGTCAGGGTGCCGTCTTTCAGCCGGACCGGTATGGCGAGAAGTGCGGACGCATCGTCGCCGCCAAGGAGGGCGACAACGTCGGGGTCAAGTAGCTCGTCATCGAGTTCGACATATTCCATGCCGACCCGATCAGCCACGGTCCGAAGAAGATCCTCCTCACGGACAAAGCCGTCATCGGTCAGGATCTTGGCCATCGGGGTTCCGGTGGCTTGTTCTTTTGCCAGCACCGTCTCAAGCACATCCTTTGAGAGGAGGTGCCTGTCAACGAGAAGCTCGCCGAGTTTTCGAGATGCTGTGTTCATGGCTACCTGGTTCCCCTTGTGCGGTCACAAATGCGGTCTCTGTATCTTTCGGCACGACGAAGGGCGGCCTGAATAGTTTCTCCGCGTAGCGAAGGCCGATGTGGCCGGACCCGGCGGGCCGGGCTGAATCCTGAGAGGATCCGCCTATACCGTAACCCGGAGAATCTCTTCGATCGAGGTTTCTCCACGCCGAGCCTTCAACAGGCCATCTTGACGAAGCGGGCGCATACCCTGTTCGACCGCCATTTTCTTGATGGAGTCGGTGGTGGCCTGATCGACCGCCATTCGCTCAATCTCTTCTGAAACCAGCATGAGCTCATGGAGCGCCAGGCGGCCTCGATAACCGGTGTTGCCACATCGGGCGCACCCCCCCGGCTTGTACAACTCGGGTACCTCGTCTCCAAGTTCATCGAACTGCCAGCCCACCCGGGCCAGGGCGTCCTTGGTGGGCTGATACGGCGTCTTGCACTCCGCACAAAGGCGGCGGGCGAGGCGCTGTCCTAGGACTGAATCGACCGCCGACCCGACCAGGAACGGCTCGACGCCCATCTCGATCAACCGGCTGATGGCTGCCGGAGCGTCATTCGTATGCATGGTCGAGAGGACGAGGTGACCGGTAAGCGCCGACTCGATGGCAATCTCGCCGGTCTCCTGGTCTCGGATCTCACCGACGAGCATGATGTCGGGGTCCTGGCGCAGGAAAGATCGCAGAGCGGAGGCAAAAGTGAGTCCAGCCTTTTTGTTCACCTGCACCTGATTGATGCCGGCCAGACGATATTCCACCGGATCTTCAATGGTGACAATGTTGACGTCGGGCTGGTTGAGAACGTTGAGCGTCGAATACAGGGTGGTCGACTTTCCCGAACCCGTAGGGCCACAACAGAGAATGGTGCCATAGGCCTTGTTGTAGGAGGTGGCATAGCGTTCCAGAGTGTCTGGTTCAAAACCGAGCCCTTCGAGTTCGAGGGTCGCGGTCGTGTTGTCGAGGATACGCATGACGATCTTTTCGCCGTAGATCGTCGGTAGGGAGGACACCCGAAGGTCAATCGTTTTGGTTCCTCCGACCCGCAGGCTGATGCGGCCATCCTGAGGGCGCCGGCGTTCTGCGATGTCCATATCGGCCATGATCTTCAGACGACTCACCACCGCATTGCTGACCGATCGGGGGGTCCGCATGATTTCGTGCAACACACCGTCTACCCGAAAGCGAACCCGTAGGTCCTTGTCGGTTGGTTCAATATGGAGATCGGAGGCCCGCTCGGCCGATGCCTTGGCAATGAGCATGTTCACGAGTTTGACGATCGGAGCTTCTTCGGTGGAGGCCTCGACCGCGTTGAGATCCTGGGTCTCCATGTCGTCGTCGCCGAACCCGGCGAAGTCGGTGACGGAATCGTCAAGACCTGCATTATTGGCAATGGCGTTCTCGACATCGCTGCGGGTGGCGACCTTGG
>CAJQPD010000111.1 GCA_905480085.1 uncultured Acidimicrobiia bacterium | reverse complement strand
CCGCCCCCGCCTCCTGATGAGGACGGTGGAGCAAACGCCCCAGACAACGCCGATTCGATGCCAGAGATGGCGTTGCTTGAGTGCCCACCTGAATAGCCATGACTTCCATACCAGTAGACGCTCGAGGTTTGCTCAAGGTCTTGAGGGGCGTACAGCCGGGCTGCCTCAAGGACATCTTCGGCAACTCCCAGGGCGATGCCGTACACGAGGTACTCCTCCCACAGTCCGAGTGACAGGGCGGGGGCTTCTTCGAGGCGACTGAAGTCTTCGAGGTACCGTCGAAACGCCTTCCAACGCTCATTGAGAAGGGCACCCTCCCGGGTCCGCCGCACCCAGAGTTTGGTCCTCGCCGCGAGGACGACACTCACGAACACTCCGGTGATCCCGAAACCAAAGAAACCGACCTGCATGACGGACTTCGCCTCAAAAGACAGCCGTGAACCGAGTATCCGCGGAAGGGCAAGAGCACCGAGCAAGGCCACGACGATGACGCCCACAATCAGAAAGATCGGATACCGTTTGCCAATCGTGTCGAGCAGCCTCCGTTGCTTGAGCGCGGCGGCGGAAGCCTTCTTGAAGAGCTCATAGTCAGCGTGATTCGTCGAGGGGTCTTCGCGAAGTTCTCGCCGGAACTCGGTAAGCGGCAGGGGGCCGTCAGCGACGATACGGTCGATAATGGCCACTACCGGCCGTTCATGGCTCTCGAGTGGGACCGTGTTGAGACCCATACCGATCTCAAGATCGGTGATCTGCTCCGTTCGCAATCCGAGCCAGGTGGCCTTCTCAACCGTGGCCGGGGTTGCCGTATACCGGCCGCGCCGGATCAGGTCGAAAAGTGTCGCGGTGAAGCCGCGTTCGTCGACCATCCCCTGCCGGGCCAGAGCATCGACAATGGCCGGTGGCGTGTCGGCCGGTGGGGCTTGCTCATACTCACGGTCGTAATCAACCCGTGGCTCTGACCCGTAGAGGCCAAATCCGACCAACACGGCCAGAGGATAAGCAGCAAAGGCCAGGGCTACCGCAATGAGGGCTGTCCGGAGGCTTCTGGCCCGCTGATCTGCCCGGTCATCCTCGGCTTGCTCGTCGGCCATGATGGCCGCAAGACCCGGGCCGGAAACGACTTTGGCTCCCGCAGTGGAGGTCAACACCGACCGGGGAACCACCACGCGCAGTTCGACGAACTGATGTGCAGGGACGTCGCGTGCCGACAAATCAGGAGATACCCCGTCGGCTCCCAGCGACGTGCTCCCATCAACGTCAGTTGGATGGCCGAACACCAACACTTCACCGGACGGGGGATTCCCGGGACCGAGGAATCCAGCGGTGAGACGGCTGACCCCCACGTCCCACTGGTCACCCCAGACCTGGAGGTTGATATCGACCACGTCGTCATAGGCGACGGCCAGTCCGGTGAGCGCATACCTGACAGTGAACGTCCGCTCTTCGTCGCTGGCCCGATAGTGCCAGACCACCCGTGTGACAGAGCCAAGGTCCTCGACACCAAACGTGCCTGGTGTGTCCGTAGAACCAAGCTCCGTGGATCCTCCTGGCTGATATTGGGCTCCAAATTCAGAAACCGTCATGCCCGAAAGGGTCTCTCCTCGTCGCACAGGGATGTCGCGGTAGGCACCTTCGAATGAGCCACTGAAAGAGAAGGTCAGGTTTTCTGTAACGACGACCGTGCCATCGTCGGTGAGTTCAACGGCGACTTTGACATCGGGGAACCAGAACGACTTTGACTGTGCCTGGGCGGCGGGCGCAAACAGCCCCGCCAGAACAAGCAGCCCTCCAAGCGCGAGGAGCGATCGTTTCAGAAGTTCACCTGTGGCACGCTTCGCTCATCGCCGGTGGCCTCAAAGTACGCCTTTATGCGAAATCCCAGGAGAGAAGCGACGATATTTCTCGGCACGGTCTGGACCGCGTTGTTGTACGTGAGGGTTGCATCGTTGTAGATCTGCCGAGCGATGGCGATCTTGCCTTCGGTCTCGGACAACTCCTGCTGCAAAGACTGGAAGTTGGTGGCCGCCTTGAGTTCCGGGTAGGCCTCGGCAAGTGCAAACAGCTGGCGGAGGGCTCCGGTCAACATGTTTTCGGCTTGGGCTTGCGCCTCGACCGTCGTGGCGGATTGAGATGCCGCCCTGGCGTCAACGACTGCTTCGAACGTCGATTTCTCGTGGCTGGCGTATCCCTTGACGGTCTCCACCAGGTTTGGAATCAGGTCATACCGACGGCGCAACTGCACATCGACTTGACCCCAGGCGTTCTCGACTCGATTTCGAGCTCGGACGAGCCCGTTGTACAGGTAGGCCAGGAGCACGAGCACGAGCAGAATGACAATGACAGCAACGACTAATCCGGTTCCGTCCATGAATCGAGCCTATCGGAATGGACTGGCAGAAGACGGGCGGAAACCTGGTGTATTTTGTTGGCCGATCAGCCCAGGTCCCCCGGAAACGTGACTTTTCGGTTGACCGGATCTGAGGGAACGAGCACAGTCGTCACACGCCCATGCCGTTGCACAATGAGTGCGGTGTCGGCCGCCTCATACTCCGGTAGTGCGTCGTATGCCGCCAGGAGTTCCCTCGCTCGAAACACCTGGGGGGTCTGAACGGTGACATGTCCGAACCCTGGAAGCTCATATCCGGCCGAGCCGTCAGCGGCCTCCGGTCGGTCAGCAGTAGCCCAGCCGGGAACAGCTCCGCCCACCCGGCGGGCCGCATCGATGAGGTCGGCGGTCAGGGCAGCGGTCACGAACGGTCGCGCCCCGTCATGGATGGCAACGAGGTCCACTTCTCCCGATTCGATCCGGCTCCGAAGCGTCTCAAGCCCGGCTCGTTCCGAACCGGTTCTCGTCGACCCACCCTCTGCCAAAGACACGTCATATCCGGCCACGATTGGACCGAGCAAGTCGGCATCGTCAGGACGGGCCACCACGACCAGGTGTCCGACGAGCGGAGCGAACGTGTCTAGCGACCACTGGAGGACCGGTCGACCGTCCAGGGATCGATACACCTTGTTGACCGGCCCACCGAAGCGGGTACCAGAGCCACCAGCGAGAATGATGACCGCGGCTCGTTGATCCATGCCGCTACTTTACCGACATGTGGGTTGGCCTACCGGGGCCACACACCGGACCGGCTAGCCGCCACCGGCGATGGAGGCGACCGTGTCTCCGAAGTAGGCCGAGATCGCCGGGTAGATGCCCGCCGCAATCACGAAGAGCATGGTGATCACCAGCGCCAGTTGAAGCGACCGGCTCTGCTCGGGCTTGCCGGCTACATGACCCTCAGGGACGGGATCGAACCACATGGCCTTGACGACCCTGGCGTAGTAGTAGAAAGCAATCACTGCGTTTATGGCGGCGATGCCGGCCAGGACAGCCGTCCAAACGGAACCGCCTCCAATGGCGGCCGAGAACATGACGAGCTTGGCATACCAACCCGCCAGCGGTGGAATCCCGGCAAGTGACAGGAAGAAGATCAGCCCGAACAGGGCCACGCCCGGCTGATAGCTCGCCAGCCCGGCCCACTTGTCGATATCGCCCGAACGGGTGTAACGGGCACCGGCGATAACGACCGCGAAAGCCCCCAGGTTCATAAACGTATAGATGGCGATGTAGGTAACGGTCGCTCCGAAGGCGGCGGCGATGGCATCGGGATCGGAGCTCACACCGGCAACGGCGAACGGAACGAGCATAAACCCGGCTTGGGCGATCGACGAGTATGCAAGAAGCCGCACAATATTGGTCTGGCGCAGAGCCGTCAGGTTTCCAACGGTCATGGTCAAGGCGGCCATGATCCACAAAGCCGGACCCCAGATATTCGAGGCATCCGGGAAGGCCACATACGTGACAATCAGCATGCCGACAAACCCGGCGGCCTTGGAACTAACCGACATGTACGCCGTCACCGGAGTTGGGGCACCCTCATAGGTGTCCGGCGCCCAGAAATGGAATGGTACGGCCGAGATCTTGAACGCGAACCCGACCATTACGAACAGGACGGCCATGATGAACGCCGGTGTATGCGATAGACGTTCCGAGGCTTCGCTGATGCCGGCGAAGTCGACGGTGCCGGTCAAGCCGTAGAGGAACGACATGCCATACAACAAGATGGCTGCCGACAACACACCAAGCAGGTAGAACTTCAACGACGCTTCGTTTGACTTGACGTCACCCTTACGCCACCCGGCGAGCAGGAACAATGGCCCGGAGACGAGTTCCAGACCAACAAACAGCAAGATGAGGTCTCTGGCCGAAGCCATGACCACCGACCCGAGGATCGAAGCCAGCAGCAAGAAGTAGTACTCGCCCTGGTAATACCGGTCCGACTCGATGTAACTCACCGACATGAGGATCACGATGTAGCCGGCCGCCACGAAGAGACCTTTGAAGATGAGAGCGAAGTCATCTACGACATAGGATCCGTCGAGCATCGTCCGGGTGCCCTCGTCGCTTAACAACAAGAAAAGGATCGGAAGGGCCGTTACCGTCAGGCCGAGCACCGACAAGACCGCCGTCCAGTACTTCTGGGCGTGGGGCAGCACGATGTCGGCTGTGAGCACCGCCATCAGTGTCGCGACGAGAGCAAGCTCCGGCGCGAGTGCCAGGTAGTCGAGGGTCGGTCCCATCCGTTACGCCAGGTTCTCGAGAATGGTCGATACGAGTTCTTTGACGGCCCCGTTGGTAGATCCAAGCACAAGCCTCGGATACACGCCGATCGCCACGGTTGCCAGCAAAAGAGGGACCCAGGCTGCCATTTCGAACTTATCTACGTCATGGAACTCGTGGCCCGCCCACTCTTCTTTTGGCTCACCAAGGTTGACCTTCTGGAGCATCCACAGCAAATAACCGGCCGTCAGGACCGTACCAACGGCGCCGATAACCATGGCTGTCTGAAATAGACCAACCGGCAAGCCGGCCGCCGGGCGGAACGCACCGAGCAGGGCCATGAACTCGCCCCAGAAGCCTGCCAGGCCGGGAAGACCCAACGAGGCCATGGCGATGAAGCCGAGAATAAATCCCATCTTCGGCATCAGTGTGGCGTTACCGCCGAGCCGGGCCATGTCACGTGTGTGATACCGATGGTGCATCGAGCCCGCCACGAAGAAGAGCATGCCGGTGATGACGCCGTGGGCAACCATGCCGATAATGGCCGCGTTGATTCCCGCCTCGGTCATCGTCGAGATGCCGAGCATCACGAAACCCATATGGCCAACCGACGAGAAGGCGATGAGGCGCTTCATGTCGGTCTGGGCCAAACAGGCCAACGATCCGTAAATGATCCCGATGACCGCCAGGATGGCGATGGTCGGTGCCCACTGCATGGCCTGCTCGGGCAAGATGGGGAGGGCAATCCGGATAAACCCGTACGAGCCAAGCTTCAGCAAGATGGCGGCCAGCAGCACTGAGCCAACGGTAGGTGCCGCGGTGTGAGCGTCCGGCAACCAGGTGTGGAACGGCCACATTGGCACCTTCACGGCGAATCCGAGGAACATGCCCGCAAACAGCCATCCGGCTATCGGCAAAGCCGACAGATGGGGGGCCATCTCGATCAGCTTCGGGATGTCGAACGTTCTCGCACCGGCATCTCCCGAATTGAAATACAACCCGAGAAACGAGAGCAACATGAACGCCGAGCCGAAGAGCGTGAACAGGAAGAACTTGATCGATGCGTAGAGGCGGGTCTCGGTCGTGAGATTGAACATCGCAATCGTCCTGGGCGATTTATCGCCCCAGATCCCGATCATGAAGTACATCGGGAGCAGCACGAGTTCGAAGAAGATGAAGAACAAGATGAGATCGAGTGCCACGAAGGTTCCGTTCATGCCGGTTTCGAGCAACAGCATGAGAATGAGGAACGCCTTTGGATTACGCGGTTCCTCCCAATGGTCCCAGGAGTAGATGATGGCCAGGATCGTTATGACAGCCGACAACACCAGCATCGGCAGCGAGATCCCGTCGACCCCGATGTGAAAATTCGAGCCGATGGATTCGATCCACGACAGATCCGTCCCGAACTGGAACTTGGCCGAATCGCCATAATCGAATACAAACGCCACCACGATTGACAGAACGCCCACGACCAGAGCCGTGATGAGAGCCGCCCACTTATATGCCTCTTCTTGCGCCCGGGGAATCAAACCCACTACAAGGGCACCGACCAGCGGCAAAAACGTGATGAGGCTAAGGACTGTTCCGTTGTCCAAAAGCTCCATGATTGTGGGTCCTCCTGTTGTATCAGTTGCTGTTGAAAATTACGAAGCCAACGACGAGCGCTACCGCACCTATGACCAGGGCACCGGCGTACTGTTGGATCTTGCCGGTCTGGATCTTTCGGAGCCATCCTCCAGCCACCGACGCCACCCCGGCCGAACCGTTGAAGATGCCATCGATGATGCCTTGATCGGCCACGTTGTAAACGACCTTGCCGACCCACCCGGCTGCGAAACCAAACGAGTTGACAATCGTGTCGAAAATATAGGTGTTGGTCCAGTCGACAAAGCGAGCGGCCGGACCCTTGATGACCCCGACCAGGGCGAGAGCTACATCGTCGAGGTAATACTTGGCGCGCAATATCGGATACAGCACCGGAATCGACAACCGATCGCGAGCCTCCTGGGTTTCGGCGTCTTTCGAGAACAGCATCCATCCGAGCGCGATACCACCCACCGCAGCGACGGTGCCATACAGCGCCAGGCCCCACTCGAGCGCCTCGGGATGATGATCGCCAAGCGGAGAAAAGTCCCGGGTGGCCAACCACTCCGTGAACCCGGTATACCTGAGAACTATCGATTCGCCGAACTTGAACCCCGCCATGTTGACCGCACCGGCGACTACCGAGAAGCCGGCCAGGATCATCAGCGGCACCGTCATGAGGGCCTCGGATTCGTGGGGATGACCGTGACCTTTGTAGGAACCGAAGAATGTCAATGCGACGGCCCGCGTCATGTAGAAGGCGGTGACAAATGCTCCACCGATAGCGATCCACAGCACTGCGGTGTAGCCGCCGTAATCGAGTGTGCCGAGAATCTCGTCCTTCGAGAAGAACCCGGCAAGAGGAATGATCCCTGCGAGGGCTCCCGACCCGATGATGAACGTCCAGAACGTTCGCGGCATGTATTTACGGAGGCCACCCATGTCGGACATGTTGTTCGAGTGAACCCCGTGGATGACCGAGCCGGCTCCGAGGAATAGAAGTGCCTTAAAGAACGCGTGGGTGAACAGGTGAAAGAGGGCGGCGGTATAGCCGCCGGCGGCGATGGCCACCATCATGTAGCCAAGCTGGCTAACCGTCGAGTATGCCAGGACCTTCTTGATGTCATTCTGGACGAGGGCGATCAAGCCGGTAAGAAAGAGGGTGGCTGCACCGACTGCGATCATGATCGGGCGGGCGGCAGTCGCCATTTCCTGATAGAGCGGGAACATACGCGCCATCAAGTAGATACCCGCCGTGACCATCGTGGCGGCGTGCATCAACGCCGATACCGGTGTCGGGCCGGCCATGGCGTCTGGTAGCCAGATGTGGAGCGGGAACTGCGCAGACTTACCCATCGCACCAAAGAACAACAACAGGGCTCCGGCCACCGCCACCGTCGACCCGAAGAATGGAGCGTTCAGACTGTCTCCATTGTGGGTGGCGACTTCGAGGATGTCTTTGATGCGGAACGAACCGACCGAAACCGACAAAGCCAGGGCACCGACGATGAGACCGACGTCGGCCACCTTGTTCGTGAAGAACGCCTTCATGCCGGCCGAGGAATTGGCCTTGTCTTCCCAGTAGTGGCCGATCAGCAGATACGAGGCGACCCCGACCAGTTCCCATCCAACGATCAACTGAGCCAGGTTGGCCGACGCCACGAGCACAAGCATGGCGCCCGCAAACAGGGAGAAGGAGGCGTAGAAGAAGGTGTTGCGCCGTTCGCCTTTCATGTACCCGAGGGCGTACGTAAAGACGAGCAGGCCGACGGTACCGACCACGAAATACATCATCGACGACAATCCGTCGACTACCCAGCCCCACTCAAAGACCATGCCGTTTCCGACCCGGCCAATTTCAATGCTCTTCTCGAACACCGTGTGGTTGCGAATCGTGTCGACCCACAGGAGCAGGCCGTAGCCGAACACAAAAGCCATCATGCCGACGGCGATCTCTCCACCCTCGTACTTGAGCTTTTTGCCGTAGGCAAGGATCAGGACGTAGGCCACGAACGGAGCCACCAGAATGAGCCACGCCCACTCTTGTAGTTGGCCACCGGCGCCGAACTCGACAACTTTTTCACCTTCGGATGCGAGCGCCAGAAAGAGGTTGGTCATCGACTAGCCCTTCATCGTCGCAAAGTCGTCGAGATTGGCCGAACGCCGGTTACGGAAGATAAGCAGCACAATCGCCAGGCCGATACCGACCTCGGCGGCGGCCACCGTAATCACAAATATGGCAAAGATCTGCCCGAGTGCCTGAGGGCTTTGCAACGCGGACTGGAAGGCGACCAGGTTGATATTGACCGCGTTGAGCATGAGTTCGACGGCCAACAAGACGGTGACAGCGTTGCGGCGAGCCAGCACGCCGTAGACCCCCATCGAAAAGAGGAGCGCCGCCAGGACGAGGACCGGACCGAGCGTCATTCTTCGGTCTCCCCTACGGCGATTGGCGTGGCATCTTTCCTGGCGACGGTGATCCCGCCGATGAGCGCGGCGAGCAACACAAACGAGACGAGTTCAAAGGGAAGCACGAACCTGCCAAGAAGTGCGTCAGCCAGATCGCCGGTACTGGTGGGGTCGCCAATGCCCAACAGCGCCGTGTCCCCGAAGGAGTCGAGTGCGGCAAACGAGGTCAGAATGAACAAGGAGCCAGCCCCGACCGCAGCAATGACTTTCCGGTCGTTGTCGAGGTCGACGTCATAGCCGACCGGTGCCCTGGTAATCATGATGCCAAACAGGAACAACACGAGAACCGCCCCGATGTAGACGAGGACGAGAACCCAGGCCACAAACTCCGCCGAGAGCACCAGAAAAAGACCGGCCGTCCCGGCGAGTGCGCCGACCAGTCCCAATGCGGCGTGGATCAGGTTCTTGGAAGTCACGACAATGAAGCCGGAAGTAGCGATGGCCAATCCAAGGATCGAGGCCACCCAGGTGACTGGTTCGGTGAAGTCCATCATCTCAGGTCTCCAGGGCCGGGGCGGTCGGAACGGTCACGAGCCAATCCTGCAGCCGGTCTTTGTCATGCAGCATGGCGCCCATCTTGTACTCCGAATACTCGTACTCGGGAGTCCAGAACAAGGCATCGAAGGGACAGACCTCCACGCAGATTCCGCAGTACATACAGAGGGCGTAGTCGATGTCGAACCGGTCTAGCTCGGCCCGCTGCCTGGGACGGCCGCCCGGCTTGGAAGGCGGCTTCTCTTCCTTATGGGCTTCGATATAGATACACCAGTCAGGACATGACCGAGCGCAGAGCATGCAGGACGTACACGCCTCCTGATCAAGAGCAATAACACCCCTCGCCCGGGGTACCGGCGCTTCTTTGTAACGGGGATAGTTGACGGTGACGAGGTCATCCTTGAATCCGAGGACCCAGGAACTACTTGGCGTCCGCACCGATGAAATCAGCGTCTTGATCATCGTCACGAAGGTCACTTTCAGACCCGTGGCCAGGCCGATCCCCGGCAATTTGGGCAGATTCGCCATTCCTACATCACCACCTTGAAAATCGCCGTCACGACGATGTTGGCAAGACCGAGGGGCACAAGCACCTTCCAGGCCACGCTTTGCAGCTGATCCTCCCTGAACCGGGGGAAGGTCCACCGGAACCAGATCATGAGAAAGCACAGGACACCGATCTTGGTGACCAGATACAGGGGTCCAAGCCAGGGAGCCACGTCGACGAATGGACCAAGGTACCCACCAAGGAACAAGGTGGCGGCGATGGCCGACATCGTGAACATGTTGGAGAACTCGGCGAGGAAGAAGAACAGGAATCGGAACCCGGAGTACTCGGTGAGGTATCCGGTCACCAGCTCCGACTCGGCTATTGGCATGTCGAAGGGGATGCGGCTCAGCTCAGCCAGCGCCGAGATGAAGAAGATCAAGAAGCCGACGAACTGGAGGATGAAGAAAGGCGAAATGAAGTTGGCGATCGGCTGGTCGCCAAATCCGGACCATCCGAACAGCGAGAAGTCGGCTTGCGCCTTGACGATGCCACTCAACGACATCGTGCCGGCCATGATGACGACGCCAATGACTGCCAGCACCATTGGCAGCTCATAGGCGATCAGCTGTCCGGCAGCCCGGAGCCCACCCATGAGGGAGTACTTGTTGGCCGATGACCAGCCGGCCATGAGAATGCCGATGGTACTGATGGACGAAATCGCCAGAACGTAGAAGATACCAATGCTGAGGTCAGCGACCGCTCCGCCGTCCCAGAACGGTATGACGACAAATAGCCCCACCGCCGAGACCATGACCAGGGCCGGTGCCCAACGGAATACGGGCCGGTCGGCATCGGCCGGGATGATGTCTTCTTTCTGGATGAACTTGATGCCGTCAGCGAGTAGCTGGGCCCATCCCCATCGACCACCGGCGAAGTACGGTCCTACCCGGTTCTGCATTTTGGCCGAAAGTTTGAGTTCGGCGAATCCGATGGCCAGTCCCGACACCGGAATCAACGTGAGGATGGCCACCAACTTGAGCGCCGTAAGCGCCCAAAAGTTCCCCTGCAAGAACTCCACAACCGAATCAATCATGATGCGCATCCCACATGCTCAGAGAGGCAAACAAGTCCCGCACGCCATGGCGCAGTTCGCTTGTAGCGAACTGCAAAGCGATGAAGACAAATCTCATTTGTCTTCATCGGTCAACGTCCCCGAGCACGAAGTCGAAGCTTCCCATAATGGCGATGATGTCAGGAACGAGCACGCCTTCGAGGAGTTGGGGAATCACGGAAATATTGGAGTACGAGGCCGAACGAATCTTGAGTCGATAGGGACCCTGGCCGCCTTCGGAAACGATGTAGTAGCCCATCTCGCCTTTGGGGTTCTCAGCCCGAACGTACACTTCGCCCTTGGGCACTTTGATGATTTTGGGCACTTTGGCCTGGAGGGGACCCGATGGAATCTGATCCACGGCTTGCTGCACGATGTAGGCCGCCTGGCGGATTTCTTCCAAACGAACTTGCCAGCGATCGAACGAGTCGCCAACCGTGCCGGTGACCACATCGAAGTTGACCTGGTCATATGGCAGATAGTCCGTGTGGGTTCGGAGATCGAAAGCGACCCCCGAGGCACGTAGGTTGGGACCGGAAACCCCGAAGTCCGCCGCGAGTGCCGCTGACATGATGCCGACACCCTTGCAGCGAGCGAGGAAGATCTCATTGCCTGTGACCAGTTCATCGAACTGGTCACAGGTGGACAGCAGCTCGTCCATGGCATCACGGGCCGCTTGCAGGAAGCCCTTTGGCAGGTCCTGCACCGCCTTCTTCTGGCTCGGGCCTGCTCCGGCGTTCGGCTTTACCCCACCGATGCGGTTGAAGTTTGGGTGGAAGCGACCGCCGGTGACAGACTCAATCAAGTCGAGGACTCTCTCTCGTTCGCGCAGGGCAAACATGAGCGGGGTGGTGGCGCCGAGTTCGAGCGGGTACGAAGCCATGAACATCAGGTGGCTGGAAATACGGGCCATCTCGGTGAGGATCATCCGAATGTACCGCGCCCGCTCCGGAACTTCGATGTCCATCAGTTTCTCGGTGGCGGCCATGAACGGGATCTCGTTGGCAAACCCGGACACCCAGTCGATTCGGTTCACGAGTGCGGTGATTTGGGGGTAGGTACGCACTTCTGCGATCTTTTCGTACCCCCGGTGCATATACCCGATGACCGGTTTCACGTCGGTTACTCGTTCGCCATCGACCTGGGCGACAATCCGCAGCACACCGTGGGTCGATGGGTGCTGCGGGCCGATGTTCAGAGTCATATCCGGCGTCTGGAGCTCGAGCGCCACGCTGACTTCTGAGAAATGTTTGAGTGCGTCTTGTTCGAGGGTCATCGGCCAGGGTTTTCTGTGCTGACTCCGGACGGCAAGGTCTCAGCGTCTGAGCTGTCGCCTTCTTCGGCCGGTTCGGTCGAATCAGGCATGCCTTCGACGTCAACCATCCCCGGCCATGGTTTTACCTCACGGCTCAGGAGCGGGAAGGACTTGCGAAGCGGATGGCCTTCGAACTCGCTCGGCAGGTACAGCTTTTCGAGCTGCGGATGACCGACAAAGTCGATGTTGAACATTTCGGCTGCTTCACGTTCATGCCAGTTGGCTCCGGCATAGACGGTGGTCAGGGTCGCCAGCGCCGCGCCATCGACCGGGAGGGCCGTTGAAAAGTGCACGAGTCGTCCGTCGGTGAGGTCGCCAACTGCCGCAAGGACCTCGATCCGCTCGTCGACAGTTTCGGCGGGGGGATCGCCAACTTCTACGTCATTGGCCCAGTGGATGGCCGAAAGAAACGAAAAGAAGACCAGCCCGAGGTCGGTTTTGGCCGTTCGGAGGCTGTTCACCCACTCATCAGGGGCAACCACAACCTTCACGGTCGCAAAATTCGTCGACCAGCTGAGCGCTCCAACGGCATCGGCAACGGCCGCCGCATAGGTGTCCATCTGAACGGAAGCTTCATCGGTTGCCGGTAGATCAGACGGGCTGTTGGTCACGTTCCATCCACTTCTCGCGCATATCCTCGGCCTGGATCTTTTTCTGGAGTAGGACGATTCCGTCCATCAGTGCCTCCGGGCGAGGTGGGCAGCCCGGGATGTAGACGTCAACAGGAATAATCTGATCGACACCCTTGGTAACCGAGTAGGAATCCCAGTAGGGACCACCACAGTTGGCGCACGAGCCCATCGAGATGACGTATTTCGGGTCGGGCATCTGATCGTATAGGCGACGAACCGACGGGGCCATCTTGTCGGTAACGGTTCCTGCCACGATCATCAGGTCGGCTTGACGCGGTGAGGCAGGAAACGGAATGATGCCAAATCGCATCATGTCGTAGCGGGGTCCTGCGGCGGCAATCATCTCCACCGCGCAGCAGGCGAGCCCGAACTGGAACATCCACAAGGAATACTTGCGGGACCAGTTCAATAACGAACTGATCGGCTTTGGAATGCCGAACTTCTCGACTACTCCCATCGGAGCACCCCTTTTCGGATGGCATACACAAGGCCCATAACGAGAATCCAGATGAAAACGAGCATTTCCACGAGGCCAAACGTTCCGAGTTGCTCGAGACGGATAGCCCACGGGAAGATGAACACGGCCTCGACGTCGAAGATGACGAACAGGAGGCCGTAGGCGTAGTACCGAACATAGGACTGGCTCCAGCCAGATCCGACAGGATCGACACCACATTCGTAGGTAAGGAGCTTGGTCGGCGTCGGGTTCTTCGGGCGGATCAGCCAGGTAATCACCAGCGTCGCCGCCACAAGAGCAGCGCCGAAGCCGGCAAAGGCGCCGACCGTTATGTACTGCTCAAAGTACTCCACTTGCCCCATCCTCTAACGGCTGACTCACGCCGCGTCGAATACACGAAGTCGGGCGCAAGTATAGGGTGCTGAAAGAGACGGCCAAACCTCTCCGACATTCGGGATGATCCTTTGCGAATCCTTGCTGCCATGGACAAGTTCAAAGGCACCCTTTCGGCTCGGGATGCGGCGCAATCCGTCTGCCGTGCAGCGGGTGATCATTGGTGCGACGCATGCCCGGTCGGTGACGGCGGAGACGGGACCATTGAAGCGTTCGGTCGGCCAAACCGTGTCTCGCGGGTCGTCGGACCCCACGGACATGGGCTGGACGCAGATTGGCTACTTGACGGTGACACTGCCTATATCGAAATGGCCGCGGCCTCCGGCCTGGTGGTGAGCAACGATCGCCACCACCCTGTCGAGGCGACCACCTATGGAACCGGCCAGTTGATCGCCGAGGCCATCCGGCTCGGCGCTGGTCGAATCCTGGTTGGCGTCGGCGGGTCGGCAACCACCGACGGTGGGGCTGGCGCCATCCAAGCTGTTACTCCCCTGCTCGAAGATGGTCGACTGCCCGTACCGGTCACGGTTCTCTGTGACGTCTCAACAATCTTCACGGATGCCGCAAGCATCTTCGCGACACAAAAAGGTGCCTCCCCGGCCCAGGTCGAACTACTGACCGAACGACTCCGCTCGATCCGGACAGGGTGGCTCGATCGTTTCGACGTAGACGAGATCGCCGGTTCGGGTGCCGGTGGTGGACTGGCCGGTGGACTGGCCAGTCTCGGAGCCGACCTGAAACCAGGGTTTTCGATGGTCGCTGAACACCTGGACCTCGCCAGGAGGATTACGGAGG
>CAJQPD010000110.1 GCA_905480085.1 uncultured Acidimicrobiia bacterium | reverse complement strand
CAACGCTCGAAAGTCGGCCCATTCTTGGTAAATGGCCGAAGTCAGGGCGGCTGGCATGTCCGCCAGACCAGATGCGGCGACGACTGCACCGATGACGTACGAGAGCTGACGGAAGATTGAGCGACGGCCGGTCGGACGGTTGGTCCCGGTTCGACCCGTCATCCGGAGAACAGCGTTTCGATCGCCGCAATTGCCGAGGGGAGTGAGAAGAGAATGACCCGGTCGTTCGGTTCGATGAACGTATCGCCGCGCGGCACGATGGCCAAGCCGTCGCGCAGGACACCCCCGATAACCACCTCCGGTGGGAGTCGCAGCTGCGATACCTGTTGTCCGGAAGCCGGGGCGGTCGCAGTCACTTCAAGTTCGATGGCTTCGGCGTCCGTGTCGCTGAACGTGGCGACCGAATGGATCAAGCCTCGTCGGACGAACTGAAGGATGGCGTTGGCAGCCGCCAGCCGCGACGAGATGACCGCGTCGATGCCGACATCCCCGAGAAGTCCGGTCAGGGCCTGATTGTTCACCCTGGTTACGGTGGTCCCCGCCCCAAGGGCTCTGGCGAGGAGGCAGGAAAGAATGTTGGTCTCGTCCCATCCGGAGAGAGCCAGTACGGCGTCAGAGCGGGTCAGGCCGAGCGAACTGAGCACCGCCGGGTCGGTGAGTTCACCACACGTAATCATTGCCCGATCGAGACGAGAGGCCAATACCCGGCACCGGGCCTGGTCCGGATCGACCACGGCCACGTTCATACCTTCACTGAGGAGACGAACCGCGGTGACTTCGGCGAGATGGGTAGACCCAAGGATGACGGTCCGGGCGACATGTCGGGTGCTGAGGCCCCACAGGTCGGTGGCCTTGTCGACATTACCGCTCGTGACCATCATGAGCATGTGGTCTCCGGCCAGAACGACCGTTTCGCCATGGGCGATGATGGTTTTCTGGTGCCGGACAAGAATGGCTCCCACCCAGTCGAAGTCGGTGACTTCGGCCCGGACCCTGGCGAGGGTACTCCCTGCCAGAGGGCTGCCGGTCCGTACGGTGCCGCCCACCAGGATGAGCTTTCCCTCGGCGAATTCGATAAGTTCCGAAACACCACCCTGCCGGACGAGATGGAGAAGTTCTTCGGCAGCTGATTCGGCAGGGTCGATAACCACATCGACGTTGAGTCCTGTCAGGCCTTCTCGTAGGCCAGGATCCTCAACTCTGGCCACGGTGCGACCCGCGCCCAATCCGTGCGCGGTGTGACAGGCCAGGAGGTTGACGCCATCGTTGTTCGAAACCGCAATGAGTAGGTCAGCCGCCCCGGCTCGGGCCGCTTCAAGGATGGCCGGGCTCGCCCCGTTTCCTTCGATGACCAGAACGTCGAGGGTGGCCTGGCTTTGCTGGGCTCGCCCCTCCTCGCTTTCGATCACGACGACGTCCTGACCCTCGGAGGAGAGTCGCTGGGCGAGGTAGGAACCAACGGCGCCGGCCCCGACGATGACGATTTTCATGATCCTGCTTCCGTTTGTGCGGGCGTCAGATTAGACGGATGACTGTGCCCATGGCCTCGCCCGTCCATTCACGGACCCGGCGCAGCGGGTCACTGACGCAGGTGAGGAGGTCCCGTTGTAGAATCTCCGGTATGCACCAGGTCCCCTTTTCGACTCCGGGCGAGGTTTCTGACGCGCTCGAGGCGGTCGACTACCTTTCGGACCCGACCATTTCACAGACCGTTTTTCTTGCCGAACGTCTGGCCAAGCCGGTCTTGGTGGAAGGGCCCGCCGGGGTTGGGAAGACGGAACTGGCCAAGGCCCTTGCCAAAATCCATGATCGACGGCTCATCCGACTGCAGTGCTACGAGGGTTTGGACGAAGCCAAGGCGTTGTATGAGTGGAACTACAAGAAGCAGCTGCTTCGGATCCAGGCTGAGAAGGGCGCCGAATGGCGTGCCATCGAAGACGACATCTTCGCCGAAGAATTCTTGTTGACCCGGCCCTTGCTCGAAGCGATCACCTCAACCGAACCGGTGGTGCTCCTGATCGACGAAGTAGATCGAGTTGAGGTGGAAACCGAGGCGCTGTTGCTAGAAGTCCTGTCGGACTTTCAGGTCTCGATTCCCGAACTCGGGACGATTCGGGCTGCCTCGGCCCCCCTGGTCATCCTGACATCGAACAACACGCGTGAGCTGTCAGAAGCCCTCAAACGCCGGTGCCTGTTCCTCCACATTGGCTATCCGTCCGTCGGTCGCGAGAAACAGATCATCCTGGCGAGGGTCGAGGGGATCACCGACCATCTCGCCGATCAGGTGGCCAGGGTGGTTCGATCGATTCGCAGTCATCAGCTTCGCAAGCCGCCATCGGTCTCCGAGACCCTTGACTGGGCTCGCACGCTCATCGAACTAGGCGTTACCGAAGTTGATGCCGCCGCAGTCAAAGACACGCTCAACGTGCTGCTGAAATATCAGACAGACATCGAGAAAGTGGCCGATGCCTATACCGGTCCGGACCCGATTGAACCGCCGGTTGCCTAGGTGTTGATCGACGTCCTCGGCGGGTTCATTCAGGAGCTGCGGACTGCTGGCCTCCCGGTATCGATGGTCGAGACCATTGACGCGATGGAGGCCCTTCGACACACCGACCTGGGCGATCGACCGGCATTCAAGGCGGCGTTGGGTGCCACCCTTGTGAAGAACGTTCGTCACTACGAAGCGTTCGACACGGCGTTCGAGGTGTACTTTGCCCTGAGCCGGTCCGATGAGAGCTCGGCCGGGGAACCCGGCGTGCCCGGGCCCAGAGGGGAAGGATCCGGACAGGGATCCGGCGGTGATGCCGACCTTGAGGAACTGCTTGAGGCGCTGGCTCGGGCACTGGCTGCCGACGACACTGCCTGGCTCCAGTCTTTGGCCCGCCAGGCGGTTGACCAGTTGGCGGGCATGGAGCCGGGGCGACCGGTTGGTGGCACGTATTACCTGTATCGAACTCTTCGCCAGCTTGATGTCGACGGATTATTTGATCAGTTGGTCGAAGAGGCGTTGGCGACCGCCGGGCCACTCAATGACTTTGATGAACGTCTTCTCCGCGAAGAATTGGAGGATCGTATCGACCGGCTTCGCGAAGAGATCAAGGCTGAGATTCGCCGCCGGCTCGTGGCCGATAGAGGTGCCGAGGCCGTAGCGAAGACGTTGCGCAAGCCGCTCATCGAAGACACCGAACTCATGCATGCCACCCGGGCGGATCTGGTGGAACTCGAGCATGTCATTCAACCGCTGGCCCGAAAACTGGCCGCCCGCTTGGCCCGCCGGCGGCGACTGCGTCGAGATGGACGTCTCGACTTTCGCCGGACCGTCCGCAAGTCGTTGGCCACCGGGGGTGTACCGATCGAGCCTCAGTTTCGAGCTCCGAAACCGTACAAGCCTGAAGTATTTCTGCTCTGTGACATCTCCGGTTCGATGGCAACCTTTGCCCGTTTCGCCCTGCAGTTCGTGTATGCCATGTCGAATGAGTTCTCGAAGCTCAGAGCCTTTGCCTTTATCGACGCACTCGACGAGGTGACCTCCTACTTTTCCCGTGAGACCGAGTTCTCCGAAGCCCTCCAGCGTATCTCCAGTGAGGCGCAGGTGGTGTGGCTCGATGGCCACTCCGATTATGGGCGCTCCCTCGAACAGTTCTGGACCGGGTACGGGCAGTCGCTGTCAGCCAAGTCAACGGTGATCATCACCGGTGATGCCCGATCCAACTATCGCGGCCCGCAAGCCGAGGTCCTCGAAGCCATCCATGACGTCGCACGGGCCGTCTACTGGCTCAACCCCGAACCGCGTTCGTATTGGAACACCGGGGATTCGGTGATGGGTAAGTACGCTGTATTCTGCGACGACGTGTACGAGGTGCGAAACCTTCGACAATTGGAGACGTTTGTCGAATCGATAGCCGAGCAAGGCCATCGGCGCCTACCTTTGCACAAAGTGGGCTAAATTGGTCATGCATCGTTAAGCTGGCTTGGCGAAGACGACGACCGCAGCACTCGTGCTGCGGATGAGGAGACAGATGGGACAGCGAGTCCTGGTGGTTGAAGATTCAGCAGTGATTCGGCGCCTCATCGAGGTCTGTCTTCGACCAGCCAATCTTGAAGTGTTCATGCGCGAAGACGGTCCGAGCGGTTTGGCGGCGGCCCGCAGCGAAGCTCCTGACCTATTGGTGCTCGATATCGGTTTGCCCGAAATGGATGGCTGGCAGGTGCTTGATCATCTGCGATCAGCACCCGAAACCCGCTCCCTCCCGGTACTGGTTCTCACCGCCCATGCCGAGGAAGAATCTCGTAGACGGGCAGACGAGGGTGGGGCGGATGCCTTTGTGACGAAGCCTTTCCAGCCGAATGATTTCCGCCAGGAAGTCCTGAACCTGCTGGCTCGCCCCCGCCCATAACGGTCTTTTGGTAAAGCTCACATCCGGGCTACCATTTGCTTTTGGAACGTTCCCATCTTGGAGTCTCTTGTGACTATTCGTGTTGCCATCAATGGTTTCGGTCGTATCGGCCGACTAGCCCTTAGAGTCGGATGGTCGAATCCGAATCTGGAATTCGTC
>CAJQPD010000109.1 GCA_905480085.1 uncultured Acidimicrobiia bacterium | reverse complement strand
GCCCGATTTCATACTGCGAACCGAGACCGGTCGAAAGGGCGCCGGCTGCCGCAGCCCGGGTCGTCCCGGCCGGGTCGACGGTGACGGTGATCCCAAGGTCATTCTGCCCGACGTCGAATAATTCTGAGTGTCGCCCATCTGGCTGATTACACACGACCGATTGTTCGCCCGAATAGGCAACGCCCACACTATTGCTCAGGCGGTCGGTCAATTCGTTGGCCATTGCTGCCGTCGCCGATCCGACCATCACAGTCAGAACCATGAAAACCGTTACCAGCGACCGACCGATCATTGGCCGCCTCCGGCCTGGACGACGCCAACGACCGGAAGTACCCCGCCGTCGATCAAGGTCTGCTGTTCGTACTGGATTGACACCTCACGCAGTGAAAGCCCGACGGGGTCGGGCGCCGTGGCCGTCGCCGCCACGATGAAAATCATGACGGCTGCCGTGGCTGCACCCACCCAGGTGAGTGGCCGTCTGGCCAGAGGCACCACGTTTGGCACGAGTCCGAGATCGACTCGAATTGACTCGGGCATCTCCAGGACAGGGAGGGAGCGAAGCAGGGACCGGGCAGCGTGGAGGTCTTCCATCTCGCGTTGGCAAGCCTGACAGCTTCCCAGGTGGGCCACGAGTTTGGCGGCCTCCTGCTGTGTGGTCTCCCCGTCAAGGTACGCGGAGGCAAGTTCGCCAAGATGGATCACGTCAATGCTTCCCGCATCAGCTTGCGGCCCCGATGAATCCGACTTCGGACCGTCCCGACGGGTGCGGCGACGGCCCGGGCGATCTCGTCATACGAGAGGCCGACCACGTCGCACAGTACAACCGCCTCGCGAAAGTCATACGGGAGACCGAGCAGGGCCTTCTGGACATCGTCTCCCAGCCTGATTGAGGCGAGTACCTCGTCAGGGGCCGGGGTCGAAATGAGATTGGTTCGGTCGAGATCGTCGGGCAGGGCAGTGGTCGGTCGCCGCTTCTTGCGGCGAACATCGTCCAGGAATACGTTGCGGGTGATCCGCCACAGCCAGCCTTCAAAGGAGCCGGGAGTGTAATTGGCGAGGCCCCGTTCGACGCGCAGCAGGACATCTTGCGCCAGGTCTTTGGCATCGTCGGGATTGCCGGTGAGGCGATACGCGAAGTTGTATATCTTGCGCCCATGTGTTTTGGCAACGTCTTCCCACGAGAGTGGCACGCCGTCTGTCACGGCTCATACCTCTCAACGGAGCGCGACGCGCAAGAGTTCCCGAATGAAGGGAGAAATTGTGTGCGGCCCAGGGCCGACTGGGAGAGGAGGTTAGGACTCCGGTGTGGAAGAATCGCTTGGCTTGGCGCTTTCATCTGACTTGGCGCCTTCTTCGATACCCTTGCGGAATTCCTTGGTCGAGGCGCCCAACGAGCGAGCCAGATCAGGGAGCTTGCGGGCACCGAAGAGCAGGAGAACCACGATGAGAATGACGATCCATTCTCCGCCTTTTGGAATACCCATGCTGATGTCCTTTCGTCTCGCATAGCCTAGCTGCCTCCGGCGACCTAGATGCAATGCCATCAACATGGCCCTTTCCAGCTAGGACGTAGCGAACCGCCAGATCGGTTCCCGGATTCTCTTTCGGAGGTCTAGTTCAGGGCGAGGGCGTCAATGAACTTCTGAAGGCGTTCACGGGTTACGAACTGAATGCGCGGCTCAGCCTTTTCCATCTGATAGACGCTGAACGGTCCGTATTTGTCCGAGACCAATAAGCCACGGTCGGCCTTCGACGACAGGAAATCGACGAGAAAGGTTCGCATGTCTTTCTCGTCCAGTTCCGGAGAATCATCGGCTTCGTGCGATACCTGGCGGACAAACGTGACAGACCCACCTTTGTTGGCGGTGTAGGTATCAGGGACACCACCGTCGACCACGGCATACCCAAACAACCTCAGCAGACCGGCCACCAGTTGGCCCGAATCCATCTCGGCCGGGTCAATACCCTGACCGCGCAAGCCAACTTCAACCGCCTTTGGAATACGAAGCTCGCCACCAATCGGACCTAGCGTGTCCGAGCGGGACTTCGTAACGGTGGAGGGAACTTCGCTGTCGCCCTCGAACTGTGCGTCGATCGGGTCGAATCCCACGTGCCCGAGGTGGAGTTGTGGGGCGGCCACCAGCGGTGGAGGAAGCTCACCTCGCGTCGGGAGCTCCATCGTGCCGACCTTGACCGGATCGCCGCCGCGACTCGCAAAGGCGGTGACCTTGCTGACTTGCGTGATGGGAAGGGTGTGTTGCTTCTCGCGCACAACCTCAAGCGCTTCGGCGACCAGGAGTTCTTGCATGACCTCATCGGCGCCACCCGCCGGAAGGGGTACGTCGAATGTCACCTCGGCAACATCATCACGAACATGGAAGGCGACCACCGTCGGGCGGGGCCGCTCATGGACAACGATTTCGCGGTCTTTGGAACCGGCCCGGGAACCAACCGGCATCCCGGCGTCTTTGAGAGCGGCTTTGCGAGCTTCGGAACTGCGCCTGAGCAGAAACCACACCACCAGCAGGGCAAAGGCAAAAATCAACGTCGGCGTCAGCAACTCCACAGGTTCCTCCATTTGACTGCGTGTGATCAGTCTAGAGGCCCTCTCCGAGGGCCTGGTTACAGCGCAATAAGAAACCTAGGAAGCCCTACGAATTCGAGCTGCGATAGACCGTTCTTTTCGAATCTTGCGACGTTCGCGTTCGGACAGGCCACCCCAAATGCCAAACTTCTCCGACTGCGTAATGGCGAACTCGAGACACTCGGTTTGGACTTCGCAGGCGTTGCAGATCGCTTTGGCTTTTCGGGTAGATGCGCCTCGCTCGGGGAAGAACAAGTCGGCGTCTGCCCCACGACAGTTTGAATAGTCCTGCCAGGACAGATCGTCGACTGCGAGCGCGTCAATTAGTGTTCGATGCAAAGGTAAACCCCTCAACCTTGTAATTACACCGATGTGATTGTGCATGTTCCCGCCCGACATGTCAAGAAGGATTCTCTCAAACGGCCGCTGCCGCTCTAGAGTTTTGCGGGTAGTGAACAAATCGCGACGCAAAGCGCCTCCCACTCCCATCGGGTGTTGTAGGTTTGACGCCGAGCTTTCACCTAGGAGGACCCCGTGGCCGTAACCGATTCTCCCGCTAGGAGTCGCCGGAGCTATTGGCTCCTCGACTTATATGGATCGGGCGTCGGAAAGAAGTGGGCCATGGCCCTTTCTGGAATCGTGCTTCTCGGGTTTGTGGTGGCCCACATGATCGGAAACCTGCACATGTACGAGGGTGCGGCCGAGATGAACGAGTACGGCGAGTACTTGCGTGAGATCGGGGCGCCGATCATCCCCCACACCGTGTTTCTCTGGCTGATCCGCCTCCCCCTGGCTGCGGCCTTCGTCATCCATATTCATGCGGCTTACGCCCTGACCGTCACCAACCACCACGCCACCATCGACAAGTACAAGCAACCGAGGGAGTGGCTGGCTGCCAGCTATGCGTCACGCACGATGCGGTATTCAGGCGTGATCGTCCTTCTGTTCGTTGCCTGGCATCTAGCCGATCTCACCCTCGGATGGCTCAACCCTGACTTCATCCCAGGCGCGCCGTACGAGAACGCCGTGGTGAGCCTTTCGAACGTTGGAATCGGCATCCTCTACATCGTTGCCAATATCTTGCTTGGGATGCACATCTTCCATGGCGCCTGGAGCTTGTTCCAGTCGATCGGAGTGAACAACCCCCGGTTCAATCAATGGCGCAGATGGCTGGCACAAGGCCTCGCCACCCTCATCGTCATTGGCAACATCAGCTTTCCGGTCATGATCATGACCGGCCAGGTCAGCTAGAGGAGCCCCGACTATGCCCTTGGAACTCGACGCGAAAACCCCCGATGGCGACATCGCCACCATGTGGGAAAACCACAAGTTCGAAATGAAACTTGTGAACCCAAACAACAAACGCAAGTTCAACATCATCGTCGTCGGGACCGGCCTGGCCGGCGCATCGGCGGCCGCTTCGTTGGCCGAGTTGGGCTACAACGTCAAGGCATTCACCTTTCACGACTCCCCTCGTCGGGCTCACTCGATTGCCGCCCAGGGTGGCATCAATGCCGCCAAGAACTACCACGGTGACGGAGACTCCATTTTCCGATTGTTCTACGACACGGTCAAGGGCGGTGACTACCGATCACGTGAGGAAAACGTCTACCGCCTCGCCGAGGTGAGCTTGAACATCATCGACCAGGCGACCGCCCAGGGAGTGCCGTTTGCTCGCGAGTACGGTGGCAAACTCGACAACCGTTCGTTCGGTGGAGCCCAGGTGTCGCGTACCTTCTATGCCAGGGGCCAAACCGGACAGCAACTCCTGCTCGGCGCCTACCAGTCGCTCGCCAGAGTGGTGGGCTTGGGTCAGGTCGAGATGCACACCCGCACCGAGATGCTCGATGTCGTCGTCAAAGACGGACGAGCTGTCGGCATTGTCACCCGCAACCTGATCACCGGCGAAATCGAATCACACTCGGCACACGCCGTCGTTTTGGCGACCGGTGGATACTCAAACGTGTACTACCTGTCGACCAACGCCATGGCTTCCAACGCGACGGCCATCTGGAGGGCCCATCGGCGTGGGGCGGCGTTTGCGAACCCGTGCTACACCCAGATTCATCCGACGTGCATTCCGTCGGCCGAAGAGTTCCAGTCCAAGTTGACCCTCATGTCCGAATCGTTGCGCAACGACGGCCGCATCTGGGTGTCAAAGAAGGCCGACGACACCCGCAAGCCCAATGAGATTCCCGAGAACGAGCGCGACTACTACCTCGAGCGCCGCTACCCGGCGTTCGGCAATCTCGTGCCACGCGACGTGGCTTCGCGTAACGCCGAGGCCATGATCAACGACGGCAAAGGGGTGGGTCCGCTCAAAAACGGCGTGTACCTCGATTTCGCCGACTCGCTCAAGCGCCTTGGCGAAGACACCATCAGGGAACGCTACGGCAACCTGTTCGAGATGTACCACCGCATCACCGATGAGAACCCCTACGAGAGTCCGATGCGCATCTACCCGGCTCCCCACTACACGATGGGCGGTCTGTGGGTGGACTACCACCTCATGACCAACATTCCCGGCCTGTACGCCATTGGCGAAGCCAATTTCTCCGATCATGGAGCCAACCGGTTGGGAGCCTCTGCGCTCATGCAGGGCCTGGCCGACGGCTATTTCGTGCTTCCGTACACGATCGGCGATTACCTGGCTGGCATGCTCGGCGACCCCGTTGTGCCAACCGATGATGCCGCGTTCACCGAGATCGAGTCCGAAGTCGCCGAGCGCACCAACCACTGGCTTTCGATCAAAGGCACTCGCTCGGCCGACTATTTCCACCGTGAACTCGGCAAGATCATGATCGCCCACTGTGGAATGTCCCGCAACGAGGCCGGTCTCAGGCAAGCACTCGTCGAGATTCCTGCGCTCTACGAGGAGTTCAAGAAGGACGTGAAGGTGCTCGGCAGTGCCGAGACGTTCAACCAGTCACTTGAGAACGTTCAGCGGGTTGATGACTATTTCCAGCTCGCCGAACTGATGTGCCTCGATGCTCTCGAACGAGCCGAATCGTGTGGGGGTCACTACCGGGAGGAGTCCCAGACCGAGGACGGCGAAGCCTTGCGGAACGATGATGACTTTGCGTACGTCGCCGCCTGGGGCTGGACGGGTGATCCAGGCAAGGCCGATCTCACGAAAGAGCCACTCGACTTCAAATACGTGAAACTGTCACAGAGGAGCTACAAGTAATGGACCTCACGCTTCAGGTTTGGCGCCAGTCAGGACCGAACGCTCCCGGCCGGCTCGTGGAGTATCCAGCCACCGACATCAGCCCCGACATGTCGTTCCTCGA
>CAJQPD010000108.1 GCA_905480085.1 uncultured Acidimicrobiia bacterium | reverse complement strand
CCCCGGAAGTATTGGGCGTCGTCGAACGTCGTCCCGACCGTGATGGCGTGACTTGGCTGGCGATCGGCCTCGATATGGGTGCCGCACCAGAAGGTTCCCCGGTCTGTGTCGGTGTACTGATAATGGATGGCGAACTTGTCTGGGGAACGGAATGCCATGCGGGTTCCCCATTGGCGACACAGCCGTTGGCCTTCGATGGCGCCGTCGGCGTCAGCCGGGAATGGTACGCCGTTGTTCGAATACGCTTTCCAGATGATGCCGTCCCCGTCGGATCGCACGAGATGGATGCGCAGATCGAGCCGCTCGGTGATGAGGTTCGTCAGTCGATGTCCGGCCATCTCGTAGCTGACATAGAAGCGTTCCTTGAGATCCTCGACCGACAGGTCGCGTTCCTTTTTGGCTGAGCGAAGAAACGGTACGGCCGCTTCCTCCGGGATGAGAACGGCTGACGCGAAGTAGGCGGCTTCGGTGCGTTGCCGCAGAAAGTCCGAATATGAGGTGGGGTCGTCGTGGTCAAGGGCAAAGTGGCCGAGGGTTCGGAGAATCACCGATCGAGCAGCCCTGGTACGGAGCTCATTTCGTTGGGGAATGAAGATCCGGCCGTTCGTCTGATCGGCGATCGATCGGACGGCACTGGGGAATTCTCGAACCTGGTGAATGCTGAAGCCGAAGTGTTGTGCAAGTTTAAAGAGCTCTCGCTGCGACAGAGCCCCGGCGCCGGTATATCCCGATGCCTCAAGGGCTGAAACGGCGATTCGCTCGATGTCGCGGTAGTAGTTGCCCTTTGCGGCCGCGGCCTGACGGAGCGCAACGTTCGCCATGCGGGCTTCTTCGGGGGTGGCGACCGCCGATTGGGATCGCCGCTTGACTTCTTCGTAGAGGCCGATGATGTGCTCAAGTGCCGCGTCGGGTAGGCGCGTTGTGGCCTTGAGGTGGGAAAGGCCCAGCTCTCCATATATGGGTTCGGTCTGGTAGCGCTCCAGTAGTACCTCTAGCTGAGCGCGACGGTTGGGAAGTTCGTCGGACATCATCTCGGCCGGGCTGACGTTGAGGTTCCTGGCCAATTCGCTGATGAGTGAGAGTTTGGGCTCGCGCTTGCCGTTTTCGACCATCGACAGATAGGGGGCTGGTTTGCCGACCAGCGTGCCGAGTTCATCAAGGGTGAGGTTGGCTCGTTTTCGAAAGAATCGCAGTCTTTGACCGAATACCAGGGTGTCCACAAACATCAACTCCGCTTATTTTTGATAATTAACGCTTTTCTTGTCGCTCAAGAATACGGCTCTGGCAGGCAAATTGCGACAAGATCGTCGTAATTGCTCAACCAGAGGAACGCATCATGGACGTCAGAGGACCGATCGAAGGCCGAGTCAGCGACATTTTGTCGTACGAAGCGGTGGCCTTTCTTGAGGATCTGCACCGGCGGTTCACCCCCCGTCGACTCGAGCTGCTGGCTGATCGCTCCGATCGACAGCGCCAGATCGATGCCGGCGTGTTACCCGACTTTCTGGCCGGGACGGCCGCGATTCGAAGCGGTGACTGGCAGGTGGCGGCGCCCCCGGCGGATCTGATGGACCGGCGGGTCGAGATCACCGGCCCGGTCGAGCGAAAGATGATGATCAACGCCCTCAACTCGGGCGCCAAGACCTTCATGGCCGATTTTGAAGACTCCAACACGCCGTCGTGGGACAACTTGATGCAGGGCCAGATCAACGTCTACGACGCGGTCCGGCATACGATTCGACTCACGGTCGAGGGCGGCAAGACCTATCAACTCGATGAGCGGACGGCGACGCTTCTCATCCGTCCGCGGGGATGGCACCTCGACGAAGCCCACCTGTTCGTCGATGGTGAGCCGATGTCGGGGTCGCTCGTCGATGCCGGTTTGTACCTATTTCACAATGCCGCCGAATCCCTTGCACGAGGGTCCGGCCCGTACTTTTACTTGCCGAAGCTCGAAAATCACCTTGAGGCACGCCTGTGGAACGACGTGTTCGTCTTTGCGCAACAAGAGCTTGGTGTCGCCCAGGGGTCGATTCGGGCGACGGTCCTCATCGAAACCGTGCTGGCTGCTTTTGAAATGGATGAGATCCTCTACGAACTTCGTGATCATTCGGCCGGGCTCAACGCCGGTCGTTGGGACTACATATTCTCGGTCATCAAGAAGTTCCGCAACGATCCGACCCGACTCCTCCCGGATCGGTCACAGATCAGCATGATGGTTCCGTTCATGCGCTCGTACACCGAACTGCTGGTCCAGACCTGCCACAAGCGGGGAGCTCACGCCATGGGAGGAATGTCGGCCTTCATACCGAATCGGCTCGACCCTGACGTCACCGAAATGGCGTTGGCCAAGGTGTCCGAAGATAAGCGCCGCGAAGCCGGAGATGGATTCGATGGTACCTGGGTTGCCCATCCTGGCCTGGTGGGAGTGGCTCAAGCCGAATTCGATGCTGTTCTCGGGGGCCGTCCCAACCAGCTTGACCGGCAACGCCCCGATGTCTCTGTGCAGCCTGCAGATCTGCTCGATACGAGCGTTTCCGGTGGGGCCATCACCATCGAAGGGATTCGCACCAATGTGAACGTCGGCATTTTGTACCTGGAATCGTGGCTTTCAGGCAACGGAGCAGCTGCTCTCTACAACCTGATGGAGGATGCAGCCACCGCTGAGATTTCCCGTTCGCAAATCTGGCAGTGGGTACACACCGGTTCTCAAACCAACGACGGGCGGTCGATTACCCCTGAGTTGGTTCGGGCGATCGTCGATGAAGAGATGAGGGCCATCGCCGACTTGGTCGGGATGGATCGTTTCACAGACGGCCGGTTCGACGAAGCACGCGCCATCTTCGAGGACGTGGCTCTCAGTGACGACTTTGAAGATTTCTTGACCATTCCGGCCTATCGGCAACTGACCAACGAAAAGGAACCAGCATGAGCATCGACGAACGCATCGCCGAAGAAGCGGCCGCCCTCCAACACGATTGGGATACCAATCCCCGGTGGAAAGGTGTCCAGCGTGACTACACCGCCGAGGACGTGATTCGTCTGCGCGGCTCGATCCGCAAAGACCATGTGTTGGCTCGTTCTGGCTCGCAACGGTTGTGGGATCTCTTGGAAACTCGACCGTACGTCAATAGTTTGGGGGCACTATCGGGCGGTCAAGCCGTTCAGATGGTCAAGGCAGGCCTCGAGGCTATCTATCTATCGGGATGGCAGGTGGCCGGTGACGCCAATCTGGCCGGTGAGGTCTATCCCGATCAATCCCTGTACCCGGCCAACTCGGCCCCTCAGCTGGTGCGTCGGATCAACAACGCTCTCGAACGGGCCGATCAGGTCGCCTGGATGGAGGGCGATGAGTCCACCCACTGGAACGTGCCGATCATGGCCGATGGTGAAGCCGGTTTCGGCGGTGCGCTCAACGTGTTTGAACTCACGAAGAACTTTATCGCGGCGGGAGCAGCCGGGGTTCACTTCGAAGATCAACTGGCCTCCGAGAAAAAGTGCGGTCACATGGGCGGCAAGGTCCTGGTGCCCACCTCCCAACACCTTCGAACCCTGACCGCGGCCAGATTGGCCGCCGATGTGATGGATGTTCCCTTGCTGGTCGTTGCGAGAACCGACTCGCTGGCGGCGACCTTGCTCACGTCTGACATTGATGAGCGTGATCGCCCGTTCGTTACCGGTGAACGCAGTATTGAGGGGTTCTATCACGTCCGCAACGGCATGGAGTCATCGATCGCCAGAGCCCTGGCCTATGCCCCGTATTGCGATTTGATCTGGTGTGAAACGGGCAAACCCGACCTCGAAGAGGCTCGAGCGTTCGCCGAAGCGATTCATGCCGAGTATCCCGGCAAGAAGCTCGCGTATAACTGCTCTCCGTCATTCAACTGGAGTGCCCATCTCGACGATGCGACCATCGCGGTCTTCCAGAAGGAACTCGGGGCGCTTGGTTATGCCTTCCAGTTCATCACACTGGCGGGGTTTCATGCTCTCAATGCCACGATGTTCGATCTTGCCAAGGGCTACGCCTCGGACGGGATGACCTCATACGTCAAACTTCAGGAACACGAGTTCGCCATGGAGGCCGAGGGCTACACGGCTACCAAGCATCAACGCGAGGTGGGGGCAGGGTATTTCGACCTTGTTGCGAATACGATTTCGGGTGGCCAAGCGTCGACGCTGGCGTTGGTAGGGTCGACCGAAGAAGAGCAGTTTTAGCCGTCACGATGAGGGCGGGCCTCTCCCGTATGGTGAAGAGGCCTGCCGCTCGGTATGCTTCGCCAAAGGAGGGATACAGGCATGAGCAACATTGTCCACGTCGTCGGGACCGGAACGATCGGTGAGCCACTGATCGGCCTACTGGCCAATTACCGGGAAGCCTTTGGAATCGATGAGGTGACGTTCCATAAACGGACACCGATGATCGAAGAACGGCCCAAGGTTGCCGACCTCGAACGTCGTGGCGCCGTGTTGGCGGCCAATGACGATCGTCGCGCCAGTTTCGAAGCCCTCGGGCATTCACCGAAGTTTTCTGCTGAAGAAGCGATTAACCGAGCCTCCGTTGTCATTGACTGCACTCCGGCCGGCCTGACCAACAAAGAGAAGTTCTATAACGCCGCGCCCGGCCCACTTGGCTTCATGGCGCAGGGGTCCGAATTCGGATTTGGAAAGATGTACGCG
>CAJQPD010000107.1 GCA_905480085.1 uncultured Acidimicrobiia bacterium | reverse complement strand
AGGAGCGAAGGGCTGTCAGAAGTGGGCTTGGTGAAGTTGCAGGCTATTGCAGAGACAGGCAACCGATAGGTTCCGTCCGTATCCAGACATCCCGCCCGCAAACGCCAACACGCCGCATGACCGTACTTTCCCGGCCGGGGGTGCAGGTCGGCGTAGAAGTAGGCGATCGGTGCCTTTTCGCCGGCGTTGCGAATCTCGAACAGAAGAACGTCGTCGTCCCAGGCTTTGGTTTCTTCGATCGGAGCGAATTCGATACCGAACACTTCTGCGCAGATGTCGAGCATGCCTTGAACAGTCGCGCCGAGGGGGAAGTACTCACTGACCAGGTTGTTGTCGACACCGAAGTCGAGCTCCGCTTGTCTGGCGTCATAGAAGGTCCAGTCCCAGGGCATCAGCATCTGATCGGGGTATTCGGAACTCATGAGGCCGGTGAGAACGTTCAGCTCAGCCTGGCCAAGGGCTAACAGTCCGGGTATCAATGAGTCATAGAAAGCAGCCAGCGAGTCAGGGTCCGCCATCTTTGGCTCAAGAGCCAGGTCGACGAACGTCTCGTAGCCGAGCAGTCGGGCAATATCCCACCGAACCTGGACGGCCCTGTTGAGCAACGGCAGATTGGCGTCTGCGGCTCGGTTCATGAATTTGAACTGCATTTTCTGTCGAAGGTGCCGATTTGTGCATTGCTCCATCAGGGGGACGTAATCGGGATACGAAACGGTGACCCGATAGGTTCCATCGACTGCCCCGGGGGCCAGGCGTTCGAGGTACGCCTCCGACATGCCGCCAAGGTCGTCTCGAGAAACCTCTAGTCCGTCATCCCACTCGTCCAGGTTCCGCTCGTAAGCGACGTGTAGTTCGATGAGATCATTTCGGAGAGCTTGGAGCTTGTCGCGGTCCTCAGGTGCCAGTTCCTGACCGGCCCGCCGGAAGTCTCGGAGCCAGAAGTCGAGGTTCCGGCTCCATTCGCCTTCGAGATCCGAAGCGGCAGGGCTCAGCGAATAGTCCCGTACCGCTTCGTACAGGTCACGGTTGAACGCGATGTTGGACAACCACTTCTGGATTGTTTCGTCCGCCTTGGAACCAGCGGCCCGGATCAACTCGTCTGGATGGATTCGGGCCATGAAACCACTGACCCCATCGGCATCGCGGACGAGGTTGAGTGCCTGATCGAGGGGTGCAAGTGTGTTGGCATAGGTTCTCTCTGAGGTTTCCGAGACGACCGTGTCAATGAGATGGTTGGCCGTGGCGATGGCAACGTCGGCGATTTCAATGGTCTCAGATGGCGTGAGGTGTGAATAGTCAGCAAGCATGGCGATTCAGGCTAGCGATGGCTGGTCCGCAAACCGGCGACGGACCCGATGTCACGGTCCTGATTATTCGGTAGTGTCGGCGCAACCAAGGCTCCGAATCGGCTGGGGGAAATCCATGCGAAACCTGAACACTCACGGCATAACACCAAAAGCGGAGGTGTTTTGGGACCTTCCAACCCCGGTCCTGGTTGAGCACGCGCTGGCCAAAGGGCTGGGTTTCATGGCTCACAAAGGCGCCATCGTGGTCGATACGGTGCCGTACACGGGGCGGAGCCCGAAGGACAAGTTCGTCGTATACGAAGCTCCCTATGACGAGGAGATCTGGTGGGGAGATGTGAACCATCCGATCGATCGTTCAACGTACGATGCTCTCTATGCCAGGGTCGCCGACTACCTCGGTGAGCGGGACATCTACGTTCAGGATCTTTATGCAGGTGCGGATCCGAAACAGCGACTCGCCGTCAGGACGATTACCGAGACTCCCTGGCATGCCCACTTCGCTCGCAATATGTTCATCCTGCCTCGTCACTTTCAACTCGATGACGCGGTCGACTCATATATGCCGGATTTCACAATTGTGCATGCGCCGTTCTTCGAAGCCGTGCCGCAGCGTGATGGAACCAGGTCCGAGACGTTCGTCATCATTTCGTTCGTCGACAAGATCCTTCTGATCGGTGGGTCCAAGTACGCCGGCGAGGTGAAGAAGTCCGTCTTCTCGGTGATGAATTATCTCTTGCCGAAGCAAGGCTCGCTCTCGATGCATGCGTCCGCCACCGTTGGAAAGGATGGGCGTTCAGCGATTATTTATGGGCTCTCCGGGACCGGAAAGACGACGCTGGCGACGGACCCGGAACGGTGGATGGTTGGCGACGACGAAATCGGGTGGGCCGAGGACGGCATCTTCAACATCGAGGGTGGTTCGTACGCCAAGACGATCCAACTGTCGGCCGCCGATGAGCCTTTGATCTTCGCGGCCGCCAATTCGTTTGAGACCATCCTTGAGAACGTTGTGGTTAACGAAACGACCCGTCACCCTGAATGGGACGACGGGTCGAAGACCGAGAACACCCGGTGCGCCTACCCGTTGGCCCACCTTCCGAACATCGTGAAATCGGGCATGGCCGATCACCCGACGGACATCGTGTTCTTGTCTGCCGATGCCTTCGGGGTGCTACCCCCGATCTCGAAGCTGAGCCGGGAGCAGGCGATGTACTACCTCGTGTCGGGCTACACATCGAAGCTGGCTGGTACCGAACGAGGCGTGACCGAACCCGAAGCAACCTTCTCGGCCTGTTTCGGTGAGCCGTTCCTGCCGCTCCACCCGTCCTGGTATGCCGATCGACTCGCCGAACGCCTTGACAAGTTCGGGTGTGATGTGTGGATGCTCAACACTGGCTGGACGGGCGGGCCGCACGGGGTAGGGCATCGGATCAGCATTCCCCACACGAGGGTGATGCTCAACGCCGCATTGAACAAGGCGCTTGATACGGCTACCTTCGTCACCGACCCGGTCTTCGGTTTATCCGTTCCGACCGCCGTCGAAGGCGTCCCCGACGAGCTTCTCCAGCCGCGACTGACCTGGGACGACCAGGATGCTTTCGACCGTCAGGCCACCCGTCTGGCCGGAATGTTCCGTGAGAACTTCAAACGCTACGCCGACGGATTTGGTCCCGAGGTCGTCAACTCAGGCCCGGTCGGGTGACGGGGTCGGGGCAAACTCCAGTGAAGGCTCGTCGTGATGTATGACACGCCGGGCGTTCTTGTCGATGTAGCGGTGATGGACCGAAACATCCAGCGAGCTCAAACGGCCGCTACGGCGGCGGGGGTGAGACTGCGGCCACACATCAAGACGCACAAGTCGACAGTACTTGCGGGGATGCAACTTGAAGCGGGCGCCGCCGGTCTGACGTGCGCCACTCTGTCGGAAGCGGTTGGCTTGTCGGACGCTGGAGTCGGTGGCGATCTGTTCGTAGCGGTTCCGTTCTATCCGTCGCCTTCGAAATTAGCCCGGATTGACCGACTGCTGGAGGCTGGATGTGACCTTGCCCTGGCCGTGGATAGCCTTTCTGTGGCCGGCTTGCTGGCGATTCGATACCCCAATGGAGGTCCGCGGCTTATCGTCGAGGTCGATAGCGGTGCGCATCGAACCGGGGTGCCCCCGACAGAGACTGTATCGGTTGCGTCGGCGTGTGGCGATCTGTTCGGAGGAGTCTTCACCCACGGAGGTCATGGCTACCCGCCGGGTATGGCAGTCGCCGCAGGAGCCGACGAAGTTCGAGTGCTCGCCGACGCAAAAGACCGCATCGAAGCCGCCGGGAGGCGAGTGACGGTGATCAGTGCAGGGTCGACCCCGACGGCGGCTCACTGCGTCGGGGGCCCGGTGAACGAGATCAGGCCGGGAACTTACATTTTTGGAGATTGGCAGCAGGTAAGCAACGGCTCCGTGACCATTGCAGATGTCGCGGTGACCGTGATGGCCACCGTCATCAGTACGCCTTCTGCGGGTCGGTTTGTGCTCGATTGCGGGGCCAAGATCCTCTCAAAAGATCAGCCGGCTTGGGTTGAAGGCTACGGCCACCTCCCGGAGATACCTGGAGCAATCATCGAGAGGCTGTACGACAACCATGCAGTCGTGTCGACCGGTGGGGATCGACCCCCAATGGTGGGCGAACAATTCAGGGTGATACCGAACCACGTTTGTCCAGTGATCAACCTCGTCGATCAGCTGTTGCTTTCGACCGGCGAGGTCATCTCTGTGGACCTGCGGGGCCATCTTTCCTAGCTTCCGGCGCCGGTCTCGGGCTTCGGAATCGGCCGCATTGGTCCGAATCGTCGAATCTCGCCTCGGATGGGCGGGCCTTTCACCACCTGACAAGATCCCGGCCGTCATGGCCCTTACAAAAGCTTGGTCGATTCCTTGTCCCTTGGTGAACTGGTGAGCGGCCGACTGGCACCTATATGGAGACTGAATGCCGAAGTCATCGCTGACCTAACATGCTCGGTTGTGGGTTACACACGGCAAGAACTTGAAGCGTTTCGAGATGCCACCGTTCCCGATCTGGTAATACCACCGGTGAAGCTCTTGTTCGTCGGTATCAACCCGGGTTTGTGGACGGCGGCGACCCAGACGCACTTCGCATACCCGGGGAATCGGTTTTATCCGGCACTTTTGAAAGCGGGGATTGTCGATTGGCCGATCGACCCGTCGGCGGGCATGACCGACGATGACCGGCGTCGCTTCACCCAGCGGGGCCTGGGGATATCGAACGTTGCGCGGCGGGCGACTGCCAAAGCTTCGGAACTGTCGAACGAGGAACTCAGACAAGGTGCCGAGCGATTGACAACCAACATCGAGATGTGGCGCCCGGCGGTTGTCGCGATCGCAGGTATCACCGCGTATCGGACCGGTTTCAGGCGACCGAAGGCCGTGATGGGCCGTCAATCCGAGCTGATAGGTCATGCCGAATTGTGGGTTTTGCCCAATCCGAGTGGCTTGAACGCCCACGAATCGGTTGACTCGCTAGCAACCTGGTACCGCAAAGCTGCCGATGCGGCCGGCATCACCACCAAGGAGATTGCATGAGTCGAGGCCTCGTGTATGAACTCATTGGCTACCTCGGTTCGGCGCTGGTGGTTACTGCCCTGCTCATGACCTCTCTACGTCGTCTTCGCATGGTCAGCCTCGCTGGAGCGCTGGTTTTCACGACGTATGCCATGCTGATCGGGGCGGTGCCTCTCATCGTTGTGAATGTGAGCATTATGGCTATCAACGCCTGGTCGTTGTATCGCATGAGTCAGGTGACGGACTATTTCTCATTCCTCTCTACGGGCCCCGATAGTGCCTACCTCAAGCGGTTTCTTGAATTCCACGGGGCCGATATCGCCAACTACTTCCCTTCCTTTTCCATGCCGGAGAGTGACTGCCGGGCGATCTTCATATTGCGCGATCTTGTGCCTGCCGGGCTGTGGATCGGCCATGAGTCTGGGCCAGACGAATGGCAAGTGAATCTTGACTATGCCATTCCCCGTTTTCGAGATTCGAAGATTGGTCGCTACCTGTATTCCCCGGACGGCCCGCTCCCGAAGGCCACCTTCAAACTTGCTGCGCCGTCGCAAGGCCACGTCGCCTATTTGAGGCGGATGGGATTCGTCGAAAGGCCAGACGGGTGGTTCGTTCGGCCGGAATCCTGATCGGACCGGCAAACGGTTCCCTGTGCAGACCGGCTTAAGGCTGGCGTCTGTCGGCCTGCCGGCGGTCTCCCTGGCGGCGCTCGCCCATACGCCGTTCAACACCGTCGGGGGGGCCTTCGCTCCTGGTTCGGCGTTCGACGCGCCGGCGTTCTTCGGTTCTGCGCCGGGTTTTCCGTCGCTCGCCCTCTGGTCCTTCTCGCATTTCCACTTCCCCTCACTCAGATAAAGTCCGGCTGGTTTGGTCGATCGGAATGGCTATGAAGTTGGCCGAAGCAAGAATACTGCGCAGGGCATGCGGAATCGGGAAGTGGTCCGAGTAGAAGCGCGGACTTGGGAACAAATCGAACCACTAGTCGGCTAGCGCCTTGGGCTCCTATCCTCTGATTGATCGCCAACGGTCGACTGAACAGTGCTTCGACCGGCGCCCGGTCCAAAGTGTCCCAGCTACCCCGACGCCAACGACTTTTCCAACTATCGTTCTGGTATGGACGCGAGAACGCCCATAGGACGGATGCACCTGGACGGGCGCGTGATCGTTCACGTCATCGATCCGCAAGCGGTGCTGAGTCCTGAAGGTGCCCGTGAGGTTCAGAGGGTCACGGTCGAGCTGGCTGGTGGCGTTCCGGTCGCAGTGCTGGTTGACATGCGAGAGATGGGGTTCGCCGGTCGGGATGCCAGGGCCATGTTCAGTGATGATCTGGGTGGGGTAGAGCTGGCGACGGCCCTGCTCGTGAGCTCAGACATTTCCGTTGCGTTGGCTGGCCTATTCAAGAAGTACCAGTCTCCCGACCGGCCGGTCGAAGTGTTTTCCGACGAGGAAGAAGCTTTGGCATGGGCCAGGGCCCGCGCCGACGTCAGCTGATCCGACGCACGCCGGCCACCGCGCTTGGGGAGGTCCGCCGGGCGAGTCGAGTGGAACGGCCCAATTGAGGTAATCTCAAAACGGGTCTTCCAACGGGAGACACGTTGACTGTTCCTGGAGGATGCACATGCCCGGATTGCTACCCGATGTCGACCCGGACGGGCTGCTCGAATACTCGGTGGTGTACACCGATCGAGCTGTGAACCACATGTCGGAGTTGTTTCAGCTTGCGATGCGGGACATTTCGGCCACCCTCAAGACGGTTTATAAAGCCACGTCTGTGGCCGTGGTGCCTGGAAGCGGAACGTTCGGTATGGAAGCCGTCGCCCGCCAGTTTGCCAACGGTGAGCATTGCCTGGTCCTTCGAAACGGATGGTTCAGCTATCGATGGACTCAGATCTTCGACGCTGGTGGGATTCCTGCGTCTCATACGGTTCTCAAGGCCCGGGCTATCGAGGAGGGACGCCAGGCGTTTTTTGCTCCCGTTCCAATTGATGAGGTTGAAGCGACCATCGCCTCCGAACGGCCCGCCGTTGTGTTTGCTCCCCATGTCGAAACCTCCGCCGGAATGATCCTGCCTAACGATTACATTCGGAGAGTTGCCGACGCGACGCACGCCGTGGGTGGTCTCTTTGTGCTGGATTGCATTGCGTCCGGCACGATGTGGGTCGACATGGCAGCGCTCGGAGTTGATGTCCTGTGTAGCGCTCCCCAAAAAGGCTGGAGTGCTTCGCCTTGTGCCGGCCTGGTCATGATGAACGAGCGAGCCCGCGCCAGGATGGAAAACACCGCTAGCTCGAGCTTCGCGTGCGACCTCAAGAAGTGGACCGAGATCATGGAAGCCTATGAGGGTGGGGGCCATGCCTATCACGCCACCATGCCGACCGACGCCCTGATTGTCTTTCGGAATGTCATGGCCGAGGCTGAGATGTACGGGTTTGAGAATCTGAGAGCCGAACAACAAGAACTCGGTGACCGGGTGAGGGCTCTCCTTGGCCAGTTCGGGTTCAAAAGCCTGGCCGCTCCCGGGTTTGAAGCTCCGGGGGTGGTGGTCGCCTACACCGATGACCCGTCGATCAAGAACGGATCGAAGTTTGCCGGCGCCGGCCTTCAGATCGCCGCTGGGGTTCCGTTGGCGTGCGACGAACCGGCCGATTTCTCGACGTTTCGCATGGGGCTATTTGGCCTCGACAAACTGCACAACATCGACCGGACGGTCGCGTTGTTGGAAAACACCCTTGGAGTGATCCTGAGTTCCTAGGTCTCTCTATGAAGTCCTAGGCATAGTCCTCGATCGGGACGCACGAGCACACCAGGTGACGGTCCCCGTAACCCCCGTCGATCCGTGACACGGGTGGCCAGTACTTCCGACCGGTGTGCGCCGATCCCGGGTAGGCACCCTGCATGCGGGGATAGGCCCGGTCCCAGTCTTCGGTCATCATGTCGCGGGCAGGGTGAGGAGCGTGGCGCAGGACGGATTCTTCAACCGAGACCGTGCCTGACTCGACCTCGGCGATCTCATCGCGGATCTGCAACATGGCGTCGATAAACCGATCCAACTCTTGCTTGGATTCGGACTCGGTCGGCTCGATCATGAGTGTGCCGGCGACCGGGAAGCTCATAGTGGGAGCGTGGAAACCGTAGTCGATGAGTCGTTTGGCGATGTCGTCGACGGTTACTCCCGAGTCGTGAGTGATGGGCCGGATATCGATGATGCATTCGTGAGCAACAAACCCGTTGGTTCCCGTATAGAGGACCGGGTACGCATCCGACAACCGTTTGGCGATGTAATTGGCATTCAGGATGGCGACTTCCGTCGAGCGTCGCAGGCCGGCTTCGCCGAGCATGTGGATATAGACCCATGGAACGGGAAGCACACCGGCCGAGCCGTACGGGGCCCCCGAGACCGGGCCCTGCTTGGTGCCGAGGTCCAATTCGGGATGTCCCGGCAGAAATGGGGCAAGGTGGGCTCCGACACCGATCGGACCGATGCCGGGTCCTCCGCCGCCGTGGGGGATGGAGAACGTCTTGTGGAGATTCAAGTGGGAGACGTCACCTCCAAAATGTCCCGGTTTGGCCAATCCGACCAGGGCGTTCAGGTTGGCTCCGTCGACGTAGACCTGGCCCCCATGGTCATGGACGATCTGGCAGACCTCCCCGACGGTTTCTTCAAACACTCCGTTGGTGGACGGGTAGGTAATCATGATGGCTGCCAACGACGCTGAGTGCTGTTCGGCTTTGGCCCGTAGGTCGTCCAGGTCGATCTCGCCCATAGCGGTGGTTGCGACCACGACCACTTCCATGCCGGCCATGACTGCCGATGCCGGGTTCGTGCCATGGGCCGATGCCGGAATCAAGCAGACATTTCGGTGATCGTCTCCCCGGCTGCGGTGGTATGCCGCAATGGCCAACAAACCAGCAAATTCGCCCTGCGATCCGGCGTTCGGCTGGAGACTGAACGCTGAATACCCGGTGATCGAACTCAACCACCGTTCGAGATCGGCGATGATCTCCTGGTATCCGCCCGTCTGATCGGACGGCGCGAACGGGTGAATATAGGCAAATTCCGGCCAGCTGATCGGTTCCAGCGCGGCGGTGGCATTGAGTTTCATGGTGCACGACCCGAGTGGAATCATGGCCCGGTCAAGCGCCAGATCCTTGCTTGCCAACATGTGCATGTAGCGCAGCAACTGCGTTTCGGAATGGTGAACATTGAATACCGGGTGGGTCAAAAACTCGGTGGTCCGGGCTACCGACCCGGGAATGCCAGACGGGGCATCGGCGACCAACTCGACGCCGAATAGCTCACAGAGCGTCTCGAGGGTCTTCTCAGACGTCACCTCATCAAAGCTCATTCCGATGGTCTGAGAATCAAGGTACCGGACGTTGATCCGCTGGGCGGTGGCTCGCTCCATGAAGTCGGTCGCTCCGCCATCGATCGTGACTTCAAGCGTGTCGAAGAACGATGAGTTCTTCACGACATGAGCAGACCCTGCGAGGCTGGCGGCTATCCGGGCAGCTTTGGTGTGTACCCGGGTGGCGATGTCGGTCAGGCCATCCGGGCCGTGGTAGACGGCGTACATCGACGACACGATTGCCAGTAACGCTTGGGCGGTGCAGATATTGGAGGTGGCTCGCTCCCGCCGGATGTGCTGCTCGCGCGTCTGGAGTGCCAACCGCAGGGCGGGGCGACCTTCGGTGTCCACCGACACGCCGGCAAGTCGACCTGGCATCGAGCGCTTTAGATCGTCGGTGACGGCCATGTAACCGGCGTGGGGGCCACCAAAGCCAAGTGGGACTCCGAATCGTTGAGTGGATCCCACGACCACGTCTGCTCCGTAGGTTCCTGGTGCCTCGATGAGGGTCAGTGCCAGGATGTCCGCAGCCACCGCCACGGCTACTCCTGAACCGTGGGCGTTGTCGATTGTCGCCTTGAGGTCGGGTATCGAGCCCCGCTCACCCGGGTATTGGACGATCATGCCGAAGAAGCTGTCGTCGATGTCAGCGGGATCGCCGATGACGATTTCAAGTCCTAGCGGGTCTGCCCGCGTCTCGAGAACCGCAATCGTCTGGGGGAAGCAGGCGCGGTCGACGAGGAACCGGTCACCATTGCTGCCCTTGGTGGATCGGTGGATCAAGGTCATGGCTTCGGCGGCGGCGGTGGCTTCGTCGAGGAGCGAAGCATTGGCAATGTCCATCCCGGTCAAGTCAGCAACCATGGTCTGGAAGTTCAAAAGCGCCTCGAGGCGTCCCTGGGAGATTTCTGGCTGGTAGGGGGTGTAGGCGGTGTACCAGGCAGGGCTTTCGATGAGGCGGCGCCGGATCACCGCCGGGGTAACCGTCGAGTAATACCCCTGGCCAATGAGTGATGACATCACTTCGTTCTTGGCTGCGATGTCTCGCAGTTTCTTGAGGACTTCGACCTCG
>CAJQPD010000106.1 GCA_905480085.1 uncultured Acidimicrobiia bacterium | reverse complement strand
ATCGAGTTCGGAGAACCACGGCCGGGCGACCTGCCCAAGCTTCTCGCCGACACGGCCAAGATCTCATCGATCGTCGACTTCGAACTCCTGACAACCTTTGAACAAGGCCTTTCCGAAACGATCGCGTATTTCAGCGCCTTCGACCCGGAATCGCTGCTTGCCCGAGAAGTGGAGCGCAATTGGACCTGATCCCGATAATGAAACCCTGGCTCGGCCCCGAAGAGGTAGCCGCAGCCGGAGAAGCCATCAGCTCGGGATGGGTCGCACAAGGCCCACGCGTGGCAGCCTTTGAAGAATCCGTCACCCGGAAGGTGGGCGCTCAGGCCGGGGTGGCCGTTTCCTCGTGTACAACCGGGCTGCATCTGGTTCTTCACGCCCTGGGAGTCGGACCTGGTGATGAGGTCATCACCCCATCGCTCTCCTTCATCGCCTCGGCCAACGCCCCCCGCTATGTGGGAGCGACACCGGTTTTTGCCGACGTCGATCCGATCACCATGAACCTGACCGTTGACACCATCGAACCCGTCATCTCAGACAAAACCCGGGCGGTGATTCTGGTCCACCAACTTGGTATGCCCGCCGACATAGATCCGATTCGAGCACTCTGCGATAGCCGGGGAATAGCCCTCATCGAGGATGCCGCCTGTGCCATTGGATCCACCTATCGAGGTGAGCCGATCGGCAGCAGGTCACCGTATGTCGTCTTCTCGTTCCATCCTCGCAAGGTGATCACCACCGGCGAGGGAGGGATGATCATGACGAACGACGGTGCGGAACCCACCCGCCTTCGGGCTTTGCGGCAACATGCCATGACCGTGAGCGCCTTCGACCGTCATGAATCCGACCCGGCCGATTTCGAGTCGTACCCAGAAATGGGTTTCAACTTCCGAATCACGGACATTCAGGCAGCGATCGGAATTGTTCAAGTCGGCAAGCTTGACTCCATTGTCGCAAGACGCCGGGAGCTAGCGGGCGAGTACGGCAGCCGCCTCGGAGACCTGGTGGGTATCACGCTGCCTCAAGACCCACCGTATGGGTCGACCAATTTTCAGTCGTTTAGCGTGATTCTTGACGCCCGTTTTCCCATGAGTCGGGACGACCTGATGCGGCACCTGTTAGATCGTGGTGTCTCCAGTCGCCGAGGTGTCATGGCAGCGCATCGCGAGCCCGCATTCAGTGATCTGGCACACCGAGCGCTACCGATTACCGAGAAGTTGACCGACCATTCCGTACTTCTTCCGCTTTACCACGACATGACCGACGAGGACGTAGACCGCGTCGCCGATGCCATCAGAAAGGCCGCCCACCCGTGACGTCGTCCTTGATCCCTCGAATTTCCCGACCTGATACGATACGACTCTCATGAGCTCCGACTCCTTCTTCTTCCCGGAACAGGAAAGCGAGGATCTCCAGCACATTCGCAGTGAGATTCTACGATATCGGACAACGGCCCTCATGAACGACCGGGAACGGGCTCAGTTTCTTGGGCTGCCCGAAGGTTGCCGGATCCGTGAAAATGCCAAGATTCTCAGACCGGAACGTTTCAGGTGTGGAACAAATGTCTGGATCGGCGAGGGCGCCGTACTCGACGCCCAGGGTGGCCTCGAAATCGGCGATAACACCCAGATCGGCCTGTCTGTGATGGTCTGGAGCCACAGCACCCATCTTCAAGCCCTGGCTGGAGAGACAGGTCGCAGTAAGGAATCCATCAAGTACACGCCAACGCGGATCGGCCGCAACACCTTTATTGGTGGTCCGAGCGTGATCGGCCCTGGTGTCAACATCGGGGATGGCGTCATCGTATCTCCGCTTAGCTTTGTCGAACGAGACCTCCCCGACGGTGCTGTCTACAGCAACAACCGGTTTCGGCGCTCGGCCGAGCGTGACATCGCCGAGCTGACCACCGAACTGACGGAGCTCCGGGCAGAAGTAGCTGCCCTAAAGGCGAAACTCGGCCAGTGAGGCAGATCGGCCCGGCGCCAATCGGGACAACAGCCTCCCGGAGCATCCCTTGGTAATCCGACGGGGTGAAAGTGCCTGCCGTGAGTAGAAATCTCGCACCTGCCGGACTCATTGGAGTCGCGTCGGTCGTCAACGTGGCCGCTGGCATCGTTCTCAAAGAAGCCGGGCGAGCCAGTTCCGCTGGACTCGTCGTAGCAGGACTCGGGTTGGCAGGCATTCTGGGTATCGGACAGTTCCTGCTGTGGAGCCGCGCCCACCGCCTGTATCCTCTCAGCCTCACCTACCCGCTTACCGGGCTGACTTTCCCTATTGCGCTACTCGTGGCGGTTCTCTACCAAGAACCGGTCCGGGCGGTGCACGTCCTCGCAACCGTGTTGGTCAGTTTGGGAGTAATCGTCGTACACAAAAGTCAAGATCCGCTCCAGAAACCAGACGCGTAATGGCCTTTCTGGTTGGAGCGTTGATGTTCACAGCATCGGGACAAGTGGCTTTCAAGGCAGGGGTGTCCCGGTCACGGCGTCCCCTTGTCATCGCTGGACTAGCGGGCCTCGGACTGGCAATGGTCTGTTCGCTGTTCGCCCTACGGACCCTCAACATCGGGTTCGTCTACATGGCCACAGGCCTCACCCACGTGCTGGTGCTGCTAGGGAGTCGATGGATCCTGGGCGAACCGATACCCCGAGATCGATGGGCGGGAGCCATGCTGATTGTGGGCGGTGTTCTTCTCTATGGATTGGCAGCCTGACCCTAGACGTGAACCAGTCCACGAGGCGATAGGTTGAGATTCTCAACACCGCCATCGGTGACGACGACAATGTCCTCTATCCGCATGCCGAACTCACCCGCCACGTAA
>CAJQPD010000105.1 GCA_905480085.1 uncultured Acidimicrobiia bacterium | reverse complement strand
CGGACTTTTAATCCGTTGGTTGTGGGTTCAATTCCCACCGGACCCACCCCTCAATCGAGTGTGCATCCAGATTCCGCATAGGCACTTGCATGCACACTCGTTTCGCGATCGATTGTTTGGACAACATGAATCTGGTTTCCGTTGAAGGCGTCTCAAAGGCGTATCCCGAATTACCGATCCTCGACGACGTCACCATGGGCATCCACGACGGCGACCGGATCGGGGTGATTGGAGCAAACGGATCGGGCAAATCGACCCTGCTGAGCATCATTGCCGGGACGGTCGACGTGGACACCGGACGGGTGATCCGCCGCTCCGGCACCCGGATTGCCTTACTTGCCCAGGAACCCGACATCGATCCAACCACCACTCTGGCCGAGATCGCTGCCGAGAGCCACCCGACGCTGGTGCTGCTCGACCGGTTGGGATTCAGGGACCTCGACCAGCGTATCGCCGACATCTCGGGTGGCCAACGACGCCGGGTAGCCCTAGCCCAATGTCTGGCCATCGATGCAGATATCACCATCCTCGACGAACCGACCAACCACCTCGACGTGGAGGTGATCGACTGGCTGGAAGACGAATTGGCCACTCGACCAGGTGCTTTGGTGATGGTTACCCATGACCGCTACGTCCTCGACCGGGTCTGCACCTCCATCGTCGAAGTCCACAACCGCAAGCTCATGGGCCACCGGGGCACGTATAGGGATTTCCTGGTTGCCAGGGCCGAACGGGAAGCACTGGCCGAAGCCACCGAACAGAAACGACAGAATCGGGCCCGCACCGAACTCGCCTGGTTGGAACGCTCCCCGAAGGCCCGGACAGGAAAGCAAAAGGCGAGGATCAAGTCCGCCACCGATCTCGTCAACCAGGAGTCGGGTGTCATCGCCCGGACTGCCCTGGAGTTTGATCTCCCGACTCGCCGGATCGGGTCGAAGGTTGTCAATCTCGACAACGTTGGGATCACGTTCGGCGAAAACACCGTCCTCTCAGGGATCACCTGGCACCTGGCCGAAGACGCCCGGGTCGGTATCGTCGGACCGAATGGGGCCGGCAAGACCACCCTTTTACGGATCATCGCTGGACGAATAACCCCCACTTCCGGCAAGGCAAGCATGGGAGACACCATTGTTCCCGGCTGGTATGGCCAGGACCCCCAACCGCTCCCTGGCAACCAACGAATACTCGAAACGATACGAGAGATCTCCGAGCAGACTCGGCTCGACTCAGGCATTTCCATCTCCGCGTCACAGTTGCTCGAACGATTCGGTTTTCCGAGCCGTCAGCACTCCACCCTCGTTGGGGAACTATCGGGAGGCGAGCGCCGCCGTTTGGAACTGCTGCGGGTGCTCGCAGAAGCCCCGAATCTCGTCATGCTCGACGAGCCAACCAACGATCTCGACCTTGACACGTTGGGTGCGCTGGAGGCCTACCTCGACAACTGGCCGGGTGCTCTGGTCGCCGCAACCCATGACCGGTACTTTCTCGAACGGGTGTGTACCGACGTGGTTTCAGTCCAACCGGACGGTTCCATCCTGCACCACCCCGGCGGCTGGGCGGCCTACCGGGCTGCCGAAATCGCACCGAAGATACCGAAACAATCAAAGCCTGCCCGGGCGCGCTCGGGAGGGACCGACTATGAAGTGCGCCTGTCCTCGAACGAACAGCACGAACACCGGCAAATCGAAAAACAAATCCCCAAACTCGAACGCCGCATCGCTGCCATAGAAGCCGATTTGGCCGTTGCCGGGACCGACTGGGAACGGGCCGCCGCACTCGGTGACCAGTTGATCGAGGCGCGAGGCGAACTCGCCACTATCGAGGATCGTTGGCTCGAATTGTCCGAACGAACCAATGGAACAGCCTGAATAGCGACCCTCGAGGGACTTACGCCCTCCAAAAGGGCCGAAAGTCTCATTGCCGACCTGCACCAATAGGAACCAGACTGCCTCCACAACCTATTTTTTGGAGGAGGCGTCGATGGGGGCCATTACAAACGACAAGCTCCCTGGTCCCGGGATCGGTGCGTCCACCAACATCATCGACCACCCCCGACACCAGGGCGGTCGTGCCTGCATACTCCACGCTTCCATCGGTTCAACGGCCCGGGGCGCCGGAAGTGACCATGCCGACGAAATCCGAGCCTTCATCGAACCCGCCGGTCAACGCCCGTACGACGCGATCACCGTGCTCGTGGGTGACCCGCAGAAGAGGGCTTCATGATCATGTCACCCCGGGCTCATCGCTTGCTTGTCCAACACACGGCAGACGTTGCCGTCCCATTCGACCTGGCAAGTGACCGCATGAAGGCCCGTCTGGACGTGCTTTTGGCGGACGTACACGGCGCCCTGGAATACGGTGAGACGATCAGAACCAAACTTGGCGCAGGCGGCAGTCAGTTTCACATCGAGAAGTCTGTACATATGACGATTGGAGCGCCACTTGAGCTCACCGACCGCCTGGTGATACCTCTGTGGTGGGAAGCAACCGGGCCGCAGTCTCTGTTCCCACGGATGGACGCAGATCTCATTCTGACCGACCGGGAGAGCTTCGGTTCGGATCTCACCTTCCGGGGCCAGTACTCCCCTCCCCTCGGACCGTTGGGCGAACTCATCGACCGCCTCATGCTCCATCGGTTGGCCGACGCCACCGGTCGCCAGTTTGTCGAGGCAGCGGCAGAAGCACTCGGCATTCCCGATTGATTACGGTCATCTGAAAGTCGCACGAGCACACTCTCCCTTTGCATGACGACCCGGCAGGCGTATTTCGATAACTTGACGTTGTGCGAGAACGCCTGGGTGACCCCCGGGCTAAAGACACTCTGATCCCCACCGCCATGTTTGCGCTGCCGA
>CAJQPD010000104.1 GCA_905480085.1 uncultured Acidimicrobiia bacterium | reverse complement strand
TTCAAGCGCAGCAAGGACGGCGTGCCGTCGCGCGTGGCGAGCATCGAGTACGATCCCAACCGGACGTGCTTCATCGCGCTCCTGCACTACGCCGACGGCGAGAAGCGCTACATTCTGGCGCCGCTCGGTGTCAAAGTCGGCGATATGATCGAATCTGGGCCGCGGGCCGATATCCGGCCAGGGAACGCTTTGCCGATGCGCAATATCCCCGGCGGTACGGTTATTCATGCCATCGAGATGCGTCCAGGCGGCGGTGCCAAGATGGTGCGAGCGGCCGGTAACTCGGCCCAGCTCATGTCCAAAGAGAGCGACAAAGCTTTGCTTCGTCTGCCCTCTGGCGAGATGCGCACCGTGTCGCTCGATTGTCGGGCGACGGTTGGCGAAGTTGGCAACCCGGAAGCGGAATTGGTCAAGCTCGGAAAAGCGGGACGTAACCGCTGGAAGGGCGTCCGACCACAAAGCCGTGGCGTTGCCATGAACCCGGTCGATCACCCACTCGGTGGTGGTGAGGGCAAGACTTCTGGTGGTCGTCATCCTGTGAGCCCATGGGGTAAGCCGGAGGCCAGGACCCGCAAGAAGAACAAAGCGAGCAACAAAGAAATCGTGCGTCGCCGCTCCAAGAAGGGACGTCGCTAATGATTCCGTCAGTTGCTGCTACCGGAGGGTCTCTGCAGAAGCTTCGCTTCCATGGAGACCCGAAGACCCGCCGCCTAGAGAGGAAGGGACGCCGCAATGGCTCGTAGTCTCAAAAAGGGCCCATTTGTCGACGATCACCTCATGAAAAAGGTGGATGCGCTCAACGATTCGGGCGACAAGAAAGTCATCCGAACCTGGAGTCGGCGATCAACCGTCTTCCCTGAGATGGTCGGACATACGATTGCCGTCCACGACGGGCGCAAGCACGTACCGGTCTACATCACCGAATCGATGGTGGGACATAAGTTGGGCGAATTCGCGCCGACCCGTACGTTCCGCGGTCACGCGGGTGACAGGGGAGCGAAAAAACGATGAAAGTACGCGCCCAGGCCAAATACATTCGACAGGCCCCAAACAAGGTTCGCTTTGTGCTTGATCACGTGCGCGGCCTTCCGGTCATCGAAGCTCAGCAGGTTTTGCAGTTCACGACACGCCGGGCGGCCGAGCCGATTTCGAAGGTTCTGAACTCCGCCATTGCCAATGCATCCAACAACTTCGGGTTCGATCCCGAAGAGTTGGTGGTTGCCGAGGCGTTCGCCGACGAGGGCCCGACGCTCAAGCGTTTCCGGCCTCGTGCTCGTGGGCGGGCTACTCCGATTCACAAGCGGACGAGCCATATCACGATTGTTTTATCAGCGAACGAGGAGGACTGACCGTGGGTCAGAAAACACATCCCTACGCGTTCCGTCTTGGCATCGTCAACGACTGGAAATCGCGTTGGTATGCCGAAAAAGAATATACGGAACTCGTCAACGAGGACTGGAAGATTCGCGATTACCTATTCGGCGAACTCGAGCGTGGCGCAGTGTCCCGGATCGAACTTGAGCGCAGCCGTGGTCGCGTCGAGATCGAGCTGTTCACGGCTCGTCCTGGCGTCGTTATCGGCCGCAAGGGCGCCGAAGCCGAGCGCTTGCGCGGTGGCCTGGAGAAACTCACCGGTCGTCAGGTCAAACTGAACATCAACGAAATCAAGGATGCCGAAACCGACGCCACGTTGTTGGCTCGGGGGATTGCCGACCAGATCGCCAATCGGGTTGCCTTCCGACGGGCCATGAAAAGGGCCGTACAGACGGCCATGAAGTCGGGCGCACAGGGCGTCAAGGTTGAGTGCAAGGGTCGCCTCGGCGGGGCCGAGATGGGTCGGCGCGAGTGGTATCGCGAAGGCCGGGTTCCGCTGCATACGTTGCGCGCCGACATCGACTACGGATTGGCAACAGCCCGGACGACCGTCGGGGCGATCGGTGTGAAGGTTTGGGTTTACAAGGGCGACCTGGTGACCACCCTCAAGGCAACGCGTGAGAAAATTGCCGCCGAGGCGCAGCTCGCCTCTGGCAACCGCGGTCGGGTCGTCCCGGCCAAGGCACGGGCCGAGCTTGCGGCTGGTGGCGAGAAGAAGCCACGTCTCATCGAAGCCGGTGGTGGCAAGCGTCTCATCGAAGCCGGTGGTGGCAAGCGCAAGGAGTTTGCCAAGGCTGAGGCTGAAGAGCCCCGCAAGATGAGTGCAGATGAAGCCGAATCGGTTTACAAGGAAGAGATGTCAGACGTTGACACTCCGATTGTCGACGCCAACGTTGCCGACGGTAACGAAGACGACACGACCGAGGTGCTTGAAGCTGGCGTCGCCGTTGCCGAAGCCACCCCCGAGGCAGTTGTCGAAGAGGCAGCAGCTGAGAAAGAGGCCGTCGTCGAAGCCGCCCCGGCAGATGCTCCAGAAGCAGACGCCGAAGCGGATGCCGAAGGAGATAAGTAACCCATGTTGATGCCTAAGCGGACCAAGTACCGCAAAGTTCATCGCGGCAAGCGCCGTGGCCCGGCCAAGGGCGGCACCAAGGTGTCGTTCGGTGACTACGGGTTGCAGGCGCTGGAGGCTGGCTGGATACGGCCCGCCAGATCGAGTCTTCTCGTATTGCGATCACTCGAACCATCCGCCGTGGTGGCAAGGTGTGGATCCCGATCTTCCCGGACAAGCCGGTGACGGCCAAGCCGGCTGAAACCCGTATGGGGTCCGGTAAAGGTAGCCCCGAGTTCTGGGTTGCCGTTGTCAAGCCGGGTCGGGTCCTTTTCGAGCTATCGGGCGTACCCGAGGACCTGGCTCGAGAAGCAATGCGCAAGGCCGGACACAAGATGCCAGTCAAGACTCGCTATGTGACACGGGAGGACTCGTGAACGCCAACAAATTACGGGAACTGTCCGACGAAGAGTTGGATGTCCAGCTCGTCGAAGCGAAGCGTGAGCTGTTCAATCTCCGCTTTCAGCTGGCTACGAACCAGCTCGACAACACTGCCCGTCTCGGTCAGGTCAAGAAAGACATCGCTCGCATTCTTAGCGTTGCCCGCGAATCTGAAATCAAAAGGTGGGCTGCCTCACAGCTCGGTAAGGAAGGTGCGTGATGACTGATCGCAACGCTCGCAAGGTGCGGCAGGGCATCGTCGTCAGTGACGCTCGTGACAAGACCGTGACCGTCGAGGTGTCAGACTCTGTTCGACACCCGAAGTACGGAAAAGTCATGCGTCGGTCCAAGAAGTTCCACGTGCACGACGAGACGAACGACGCCCGCAACGGCGATACGGTTCGTATTGTCGAGACCCGTCCGCTTTCGAAGTCGAAGCGCTGGCGGATTGAAGAAGTCGTGGAGCGTGCCCGATGATTCAGCAGGAATCCCGCCTCAAGGTTGCCGACAACAGCGGTGCCCGCGAAGTTCTTTGTATCCGGGTACTTGGTGGCTCTAAGCGCCGGTATGCCCGGGTTGGTGACGTGATCGTGGCCAGTGTCAAAGAAGCCCTTCCTGGTGCCAATGTGAAGAAGGGCGATGTCGTAAAAGCCGTTGTCGTCCGGACCGCCAAGGAGAGCCGCCGGGCAGATGGGACGTACATTCGTTTTGACGACAATGCGTGCGTGGTCATCGATGACAACCGCCAGCCCCGTGGCACCCGCATCTTTGGTCCGGTGGGACGTGAGTTGCGTGACGCCAAGTTCATGAGAATCGTCTCGCTTGCCCCGGAGGTGATCTAAGTGCGGTTGAGAGTTGGAGATACCGTAAAAGTCATCGCCGGCAAGGATCTCGGCAAAGAGTCAAAGATCGCCAAGGTCTATCCAGATCGCAACAAGATCATCGTTGAGAATGTGGCGACTGCCAAGCGGCATGAAAAGGTCAATCCTCAGGTGCAAAACAGCGGTGGAATCATCGACAAAGACATGCCGATCGACGCCTCCAACGTGATGATCGTTTGCAAGAAGTGCGGTCCGACCCGGATCACCATGAAAGTGACCGGTTCGGTGAAGACCCGGGTATGTCGCAGATGTGGAGCAGCGCTATGACGCCTCGCCTAAAGATCAAGTACAACGAAGAAGTGGCTCCGGCATTGTTCGAGTCGCTTGGCGTTGCAAATCGTATGCTCGTGCCGACCTTCCAGAAGATCGTCGTGAACGTGGGCTGCGGAGAAGGCTCAGCAGACCGCAAGGTCATCGACGGGGTCATGGAAGACTTGTCGACCATCACCGGTCAGAAACCGCGCGTGAACCTGGCTCGCAAATCGATCGCCAACTTCAAGCTTCGAGACGGCCAGTCGGTCGGTGCGTCGGTGACGATGCGTGGAGACCGCATGTGGGAATTTCTTGACCGGTTGATCGCCATCGCCATTCCGAGAATCCGTGACTTCCGCGGGTTGAATCCTCAATCGTTTGATGGTCGCGGCAACTACACCTTCGGGGTAACCGAACAGTTGATCTTTCCGGAAATCGATTACGACAAAGTCAGTGCGATCCGGGGCATGGACATCACGATCGTGACGTCGGCCCAGACGGACGCACACGGCAAAGCCCTCCTGGACGCGTATGGCTTTCCGTTCCGCAAGCAGACGGTTCAGGCGTAGGGGAGAAATCATATGGCAAAAAAATCAATGATCGCAAAGCAGCAACGGAAGCCGAAGTTTGAAGTACGCGGCTACAACCGGTGCCAGCGCTGCGGCCGGCCTCGCGCCTATCTGCGGAAATTCGGCATGTGCCGTATCTGCGTGCGTGAACTGGCGCTGCGCGGCGAGCTGCCTGGTGTGCGAAAGGCTTCGTGGTAGATCATGATGACTGATCCGATCGCAGACATGCTGACTCGTATTCGCAACGCGAATGCCGTCAGCCAGGAGCAGACGGGTATGCCGTCCTCAAAGCTCAAAGAGACCATCGCTGACCTGCTGGTTGCCGAAGGGTATCTCGATGGTTACGAAGTGAAGCCGGCCGGCCCTGGTCGCGAGCTCAAGGTAATGCTCCGTTATGGAGCAAACCAGGAGCGGGTTATTCAGGGGATCCGACGGATTTCCACTCCAGGTCGACGGGTATATGCGTCGGCCTCGAAACTGCCCCGGGCTCAAGGTGGACTTGGAGTCGTTGTCGTCTCGACCTCACAGGGCCTGATGCCGGACCGTGAAGCACGTCGCCGCAAGCTTGGTGGCGAGCTCATTTGCGAGGTGTGGTGATATGTCACGGGTAGGTAAAGCTCCCATCACGATTCCGTCAGGAGTTGACGTGAGCGTCAACGGTTCGACGGTGGCCGTGAAAGGCCCAAGAGGGTCGATGGAGCGAACATTCTCCGACCGCATCACTATTGTCGTCGAAGCTGACCAGGTGCTGGTCAGCCGGGCAACCGATGAGCCGCGTGATCGCGCCCATCATGGACTTGTCCGGGCGCTGACCGCCAATATGGTTGCCGGCGTTTCAGACGGGTTCGTGAAGAACCTTTCGCTGGAGGGCGTTGGCTACCGGGCGGCCATGAAGGGCGAGAGCCTGGAGCTGCAGGTCGGCTTCAGCCATCCGGTTCTTATGGATCCACCTGAGGGAATCACCATCGAAGTTCCTGAGCCAACGAAGATCAATGTTTCCGGAATCGACAAGGAGTTGGTTGGACAAGTTGCGGCTGATATCCGTAGCGTCCGCCCGCCCGAGCCCTACAAGGGCAAGGGTATCCGGTATGTCGGTGAATACGTCCGCCGCAAGGCAGGCAAGGCAGGTGTTGCCCGATGAGTAGACTCAAAACCCGCTCGGCGGCGAGAGTACGCCGGCACCGTCGGGTCCGCAAGAAGTTGCTGGGTACCCCCCAGCGTCCCCGTCTGGCGGTATTCCGATCGAACAAGTTCATCTATGCCCAGGTCATCGACGACAACCAGGGCCACACGTTGGCAGCTGCCTCTTCCAAGGAGTCGGCCGTCGGTGGCAAAGGTTTGACAGTCGAAACCGCCGCAGAGGTAGGGACGTTGCTCGCAACGCGTGCCAAAGAGGCCGGAGTTACGGCCGTCGTGTTTGACCGCGGCGGGTATCCGTATCACGGCCGGGTCAAGGCACTCGCCGACGCAGCTCGCGCCGCAGGATTGGAGTTCTAACCATGGCACGTCAGGAAGACTCATCATTCGACGAACGAGTTGTCGAGATCAACCGGGTTGCCAAGGTCGTCAAGGGTGGCCGCCGGTTCTCCTTCACGGCACTGTGTGTCGTCGGTGACGGCAACGGCAAGGTCGGGATCGGCTACGGGAAAGCCAAGGAAGTCCCGGCCGCGATTCAGAAGGGTATGGAGAATGCTCGTCGAGCCATGATCCTGGTCCCGATGGCCGGTCAGACGCTCATCCACAAAG
>CAJQPD010000103.1 GCA_905480085.1 uncultured Acidimicrobiia bacterium | reverse complement strand
ATGGCCCCCGAATGGGCCAGCCTTGCCAACGGGTCGTTCAGCCATAGCCTCGATTACGACAACCACCATGCCAAAGGGGTCATCCACGCCGGCTCGTCGGTTGTCAATACTGCCCTGGCTGCCGGCGAAGAGAACGGATCGTCCGGCAAAGACCTGATTGCCGCGGTGGTGGTTGGATATGAGATCGCCTGCAGACTTGCGATGGCTCTGGGACCGCACTCGTCCCACGAGATGGGGTTCCATCCCACCGGCACCTGCGCAACGTTTTCCTCGTCAGCGATCGTTGCCAAGCTGCGCGGTCAAAGCGCCGGTGAGATCGTCAACGCGATGGGACTGAACGGATCCCAGGCGGCCGGGTCCATGCAATACGTATTGAACGGAGCCTGGAACAAGCGCACCCACACCGGGTTGGCCGCCCACGCCGGCTTTATCGCCGCCACGTTGGCCAGTACCGGGTTCATCGGAGCTGCCGAGGTCTTTGAAGGCACCCAGGGGTTTCTACAGGGCTACGCCCTTCGACCCAAGCCGGAGGCCGCCACCGCCACGCTCGGGTCGAGCTTTGAGACGATGGACGTTGCGATCAAGCCGTACTCACTGTGCCGGTACACCCACCAGACGCTCGATCTCCTGCTCGGTATGACAGACGAACACCCCATCGATCCGAGTCAGGTGCGTTCGATCGTCATCGATATGCCTACGTACGGCGTGCAATTGTGCGGATCCCCGATCGAATCGAAACGAAATCCGACGTCGTCGGTCGACGCCCAATTCAGCGGCCCCTTCGCCGCCGCGCTGGCGCTCACGGAACGTAAGGCCGGCATGGACGACTTCGCCGGGGTTCTCGAACGCGGATTCTCGGATGAGTTCAAGCGGATCATGTCGGTCACCGATGTCCACCAGGCCGATGACCTTGATGCGATTCACCCGGAGTTCTGGCCAGGACGGGTCACCATCGACGTCGGAGGAGAGGTCACCGAGTTGTACAGCAAGCACATGCTCGGCGAAAAGGAACGCCCCATGTCGATGGAGCAAGTCCAGGCGAAATTCGCAGAACTGAGCCCCAACCACGACGAAACCACCCGCCAGGCTGTGTACGCGGCTATCGACAACCTTGAGAACCTCACCGCCAATGACCTCGTCGCCCCACTCAGGAAGACCTGATGACATCCCGTGCCCCGATCACCGGGCCCGCCACCTGGCTGGGACCGGACCTGGCAGCCACCGATACATGGATCCACCGGATCGACGAGAACATGGTCTCAGAAATCGACGCCGCCCTGCGATCGGTCCAAGCTGCCGGGCTCGAAGTTCCGTTCTCCAAAGAACAGTTCCCCCTTCCATCCGTTTCGAAATTCCTGGCCGGTATTCCAGGTGCACTGGCCAACGGGCCGGGATTCGCGTTGGTTCGCGGCCTACCGCGAGATCGATACACCACCGAAGAGTGTGTCCTCATTTACTGGGGAATCGCCATGCATTTGGGAACCCCGATTTCCCAGAACACGCGGGGGCATCTCATCGGGCATGTTCGCGATGAGGGTCGATCATTCGACGACCCGACCGCCCGGGCGTACCAGACGGCTGCCAAGCTCGACTTTCATGCCGACCAGCTTCCGGTCGACATCCTCGGCCTGTTTTGCCTGCGGACTTCCAAGTCCGGCGGGGAGAGCATGTTGGTGAGTGCCCATTCCGTTCACAATGTCGTTCTTACGGAACGACCCGACCTTCTTGATGTGTTGTATGAACCGTTCTATCTCGACTGGCGGGGAGAGGAACCAATCGGTGAGGACGGGTGGTATCAGTCGCCGATGTTCAGCGAGGCGGGCGGTTTGGTGACGTCGCGGTTCACCTCGCGGCAATATTTCAAGACCGTCGTCAGGCACAACCCGGCGTTCGCCCTCACTCCCGGACAGGACGAGGCCCTCGACTTCGTCCAGGAAGTCGCCAATCGCCCGGAGTTGCGATTGGCCATGTCGTTTGAGGAAGGCGACATGCAGTTTCTCAACAATCATGTCTTGTTACATGCCCGCTCCGAGTTCGAGGACTATGAAGAACTCGAACGGAAACGCCACCTTCTGCGGTTATGGATTGCGTATCCACCTGAGAAACGGCGCCCCCTCTCTCCCCTTCTTGCCGAGCGCTACCGGTTCGTCGAGATGGGCGGAATCCCTGCCAGACCTGAATCGTAAGCAACCACCAAGGAGAGACCATGCCAGAAACGATCGACCTGCACGCGCACGCCATCGTTCCCGATGCGCTCAAGGCCATGCAGGCAGCTCAGCCTGACCACGGACCGGTTCTCATCGCCGACGGCGGCCGCCAGTGGTTGAAGTACCCCGCCCGCGAACGGCTTGGTCCGCTCCCCGATGCGATTTTCGATCCGGACATGCGGCTTCGAGAGATGGACGAACAGCGAGTCGACGTCCAGGTCATCGCCATTCCGCCACCCAATTTCCATTATCACGTGCCCAACGAGGTGGGTATCGACTTCGCCAGGATTCAAAACGATGGCCTGCTCGCGCTCAGCGACAGTCGCCCGGATCGGTTCCAGGTGTTCGGGACGCTTCCCCTCCAGGACATCGAGGCCTCGGTGGCCGAAGTAGAGCGCTTGAGCGCCTTCCCCCGGGTCCGTGGTATTCAGATCGGGACAAACGTTTCAGGCACCGATCTCGACGACCCATCATTCGGGCCGGTCTTCGAAGCGCTTGAGCGCCACAACTTTCCGGTCTGGTTACATCCCGACCAGCGGTCAATCGCCGGGATCGATCGTCTCACCAAGTATTACCTCCAGAACTTCATCGGCAACCCCCTCGAGTCGACCATTGCCATGGGCCGACTCATCTTCGGCGGGGTCATGGATCGCCATCCCACTCTGCGGTTCGGATTCGTTCACGGCGGCGGTTTTACCCCCTACCAGCTTGGGAGATGGGATCATGGCTGGGCCCTAAGAACCGAGTCGAAGGAGTTCATCAAGGACACTCCCCCCAGCGAATACTTCGGCCGGTTCTGGATCGATTCGCTTACCCATGACGCGTTATCGCTTGAATTGTTGGGCAGGCGAATCGGATGGAACAAGGTGGTGCTGGGAAGTGACTACCCGTTCGATATGGCCTCAACCGACCCGGTCGGCGGAGTCGATGCCGTCGAGCTATCCGAAAGCGACCGCAACCGGGTCTTGAGCGAAAACGCCCAGGATTTCCTCCGCCCGCTCTGACACCACCATCCTGGACGAGTGTGCATACAGTCCGTACTATCGAGTCTGGATGCACACTCGTTTGGGCGGCTACGCTCGATCGAAACCTGACTGAGAGATAATGCCCGAATTTGCCACCGAACCAGCCCCGTCTGCCCCAAACCGAACCATGCTTGAGCGCGCCATTCTGATCATTGAGGCCCTGGTCGACGAAGGCGGCCCGGTCGGACCCCGCTCACTCGGTCGAACGATCGACATCGATCGGAGCGCGGTGAGCCGGATCCTTCTTCAGCTTTCCGAACTTGGCGTGGTCGAACGGCTAGAGGCTGGCTACCAACCGGGACCGCGGCTGTTTGAGATCGCCCGGCTGCTCGGAGCCCTCGATACTCTTCCGGCCGCCGCCCATGCCGCTCTCGTAACCCTCGTCAAAGAGTTCGATGAGACATGCTACGTGTGTGCGATTCATGGCGACTCAGCCGTGTTCCTGTACGAGGAGCAGAGCACCAAACCACTGCGATATGTCGCCGACCTCGGTCGGACCGTCCCGCTCCACGCCGGTGCTGCCGGCCGGGCCATCCTGTCTGGCATGTCGCGAGCTGATGCCGCCCGGCGCCTGGGTCGCGGACCCCTTCCCAGGTTGACCTCCAAGACAACCACCGAAGTAAAGAAGATTCTCGACATGGCCGAGGCAGACGCCGAGCGTGGCTACACCGTGAGCATGGGCGAACGGGTTGAGGGGGGCGTCGCCGTAGCCGCTCCATACTTTGACCAATCGGGGACCTGCATCGGATCGGTCGTCTTTACGAGCCCCTTGGATCGGTTCTCAGATCCCGACCGCGTCGGGGCCGGGGTGAAGGCGGCCGCCGCCGCCCTGTCAGCCCGTCTTGGTCATCGCCGATGACTGTCGGTATCGGAATCGTCGGGACCGGCCGGTGGGCAGGAGCTCATGCGAGAGCAGCTGCTCGCAGTGACACCGTTCGACTGGTCCACTGTGCGGCCCGGTCCCAAGACCGGCGAGCGGCCTTCGCAGCCGAGTTTGGAATCGACCGTCACTCCTCCGACCTCGCAGCGCTCCTGGCCGACCCGGAAGTGCAGGCGGTAGTCGTATCGACCCCAAACGACCTCCACGTCGACATGGCACTGACGATCCTGGCCGCCGGAAAGCCGGTCCTCGTC
>CAJQPD010000102.1 GCA_905480085.1 uncultured Acidimicrobiia bacterium | reverse complement strand
GTTGGAATACGAAGCCGATGTGACGGGAGCGGAGCGACGAAAGGTCTCGGTCGCTGAGATCGTTGACGTTGTGCCCGGCGACGACCACATCGCCGCTCGTTGGGCGGTCGAGGGTTCCCATGATGTGAAGCAGGGTGGACTTTCCGGATCCGCTTGGTCCAACCACCGCCACTAGTTCGCCATGATCAATGTCAAAGCTAACTCCTGCCAATGCCTTGACCGGCGGGGTGGTGTCGTAGGACTTGACGACGTTTCGCAGGGAGAGAACCGGTTCACTCATGGAACGATCACCATGTCCCCTGGTTGTATGCCGTCGCTCACGACCTCGACAAAGCCGTCAGCGAAGAATCCTGGCTCGACGGCCACCAGTCGAGTTTGCCCACCGCCTGCATCGACTTCCACGCCGTAGCCACCCTCGGCGAGAGCCAGCAAGGCCGCCACCGGCACGGCCATCACGTTTTCGACGGAGTCGGTCACGACCTTCACATCCACCGGGGCTTCGTCAAGCCCGGAAGCGGCGGCGGGATCGTCGAGTTCCACTTCCACGGCAAACACCGTTTCGTTGCCTTCGACGCTGGCCACGGTCGCCACCGAGGTGACGGTGCCTGGGACATCGGTGCCATCGGGCAACTCAACGGTTACCGCCATACCTTCTTCGAGAATTCCCTGGTCGGCGGCTGGAAGGTTCATCGTTACCACTGTCTGCTCACCGGTTACGGCAAGCACGGGAGTTCCCTGATTGACCGGACCACCTACCGAGGCGAGCCTGCTTGATACCCGGACCGCCGCGTCGGCAAAGAGGACTTCGTCGGGGGTGATCCGGCCATCGACGGTCAACCCATTCGATTCCTCAAAGGCTTTTACAGCGGTGGAAGTTTCGGCGGTGAATGTGCCGTCGACCTCCAGGCTGCCATCGGCATCGAATCCGAGGGCCACGAGGGCTGCTTCCAGTTGTTCAACATCGCGGCCTGCCATGGGCTCGGGCCCGGATATCGACAAGACCGGCTGCCCATTGCCAACCGAATCTCCAACCGAGAACGCAACCGAACTGACCTCGGTTGGACCCGCAATGAAAACGACTTCTCCAAGACTGACAGAACCATCTTCTTCTGCCTCAACGGCCGCTTGCCACTTCTCCACGACGTCGGCGGTCGCACTGGTGAACTCACCATCAACGGTCATTTCACCGTCTGACGCAAAACCAAGCGCATCAAGGGCCTCTTCGAGTTGAAGAATATCCGGCCCGGTAAGGTCAGTGGATTGGTCTGCCATGGTCCGATAGGCGGGCGTGTCTCCATACAGTGCGATAACCGGGTTCCCATCCACCTCGAACAATACGTCGCCCTGCTCAATAACAGTTCCTACCTCAGGGATGCTGGTGATGGTCCCTGTTCCGCGGGAGGTAACCACCACGTCGGTGGCAGATCTGGCGATCGGCCGGTAGAGCGGAACCGAGCCATAAAGCAAAATCACGGGATGGGCGTCTACTTCGAAGACCGAATCTCCCTGGAAAACCGTGATGCCCGTCTCGGGTAGCCAGGTCACCGTTCCCGGAGCGGCAGCCAGAAGAGCATCACCGGCCGGTCGACCGAGGGTTCCGTCATACGTGGTTTCTTCCACGAGATCGGTACGGATCACCTCACTGAAAGAAGCCGCGGAAACCTCAGCGGTTTCATCAACGCCTGCGTCGGTCTGCGTGAAATACCAAACTGCGGCGACCGCCCCCAGCCCGATGATGGAAAGCCCGATCGATCGACCGATTCGTCGACCGGCGCTCCGATGTTTGGGGTTGAAGTCGCCGGTATCCGGCTCTGCCCCGTTGGTTGCGATCTCTGCATCTACCGTCATGTCCTCAGCCTTCCGGGCCTGTTAGCTGTCTTGATCGGTGCCAGGCCCCGGGCGACCACTCCCGGGGCCGAAGCCTCCGAGTATGTCGCTGCAGGCCGCCTGAGCCTCCTGAAATACTGGATCATCAAAGTTGACATCGCCAAACGGCCCGCCACCCTGACCGGGTCCCCCTTCGTCTCCACTACCGGGTCCAAACGCCGACAGGTCCGGGTCATCCATTGCGTATCCGTTGTCGCGCATACATTGAGCAAACGCCAGCAGGGTATCTTGGAATTCCGTCTGATCACGCTGCCCAAACCCTAGTTCTAGTCCTTCGAGTAATGGTCGGCAGACGTCGAGGGCAGCCCGAAAGCCTTCCGGTGGTCCATCCGTCCCGCCGCTTTGTGCCGGACCGCGAAACCCACCGAATCCAAGGTTGCCGTCAGCGTCGACCATGGGATCTTCCATGTCGACACCCTCATCACGCATGCACTGGGCGAAGGCAAGCATCTGGGTCTCGGTGTCGACTTCACTGACCGAGGTTGAGTCATTGCCAACTGGCGTCGTTGCAGTGGTGTCCTCCAGCGTCGCCACACCAGATCCGCTGGCCGAGCCGCCACAGGCACCGGCCACAGTTGCCAGCACCGCAAGGAGCGCAATCGTCGTCCGTCTCAATTCGTTTCCTCCCGTCGGATGCTCATCATGCTCGGTCGATCAACTAGCAGCTAACTGAGACGCCTCTAAGAACCAAGTGAGAAATCAGGTTCTCCGATGGGTAACCATAATGGTGCAATGTCGAACCCAACCGATGGGCGACTATGACCATACAAAGATCGCCTGACGATGCGATTAGAGAAGACCAGCGTCCCGGGCTCGCTGCAGCGTAACCTCAAACGAACGTATCGAGGCTGCATCAATCATGGTTCCGCCAAAGCTCGCCGCTCCTTGGCCGAGGGTTTCGGCGGATCTCATTGCTTCGATGATTGCGCGAGCTTCGGCGATCTCCGAAGGACTCGGTGCGAACACCTCGTTGGCTATCTCGATCTGGCTGGGGTGAATACACCACTTGCCGGCTCCGCCCAACGTTGCGAAGGATATGGCGGACCTTCGGAAACCGCCCGGACTGGAGAAATCGGCATACGGACCATCAACGGCCGCCAGGCCGTGAGCCCGGGCAGCCACGATCAGCTGACTCCGGGCATAGTGCCATACGTCGCCGTCGTAGTCCCCGGCCCGACCAGTATCGGTGACCCCGATGTGCCCGAGGCGCATTCCCAGGCTCGCCGCCAGATCTCCCGGCCCAAGAGTGACGGCTTCGATTCGACTGCTCGCTCGACAGATCGCCGGAACATCACCGAGGGCTTGGGCTTCCTCGATGAGCACTTCGAGACCGATCCGACCCTCTTCGAGCCCATGCTTCTTTTCGAGTTGGGTGAGTAGATGGTCGACAAACCAGACCTCCCGGGCCCCGTGCACTTTCGGAACGATGACCACGTCCACATTGGCGCCTGCTCCGGCGATCACCTCTATGAGATCTTCATGGCAAAAGTGGGTATCGACCGGGTTGATGCGAAACGCTCGTGCCGTTCGTCCCCAATCGAGGTCATTCAATGCTTGGACGATGTTTTGGCGGGCTTGGGGCCGGTCGGCGGGGAGGATGGCGTCCTCAAGGTCAAGGAATGCCAGGTCGGCAGCACTGGCAGCTGCCTTGGCGATCATCTTCGGATTGGTTGCGGGCGTCGCAAGTATCGAGCGGCGCAGGCGGTTCGGTGATGGCATCGACATGAAACTACCTCATGAACACCCGGCGGTCTTCGCGAACAGGCCCGGCGGTTTCCAAGCACCGGTTCGGTTTGGCATACTGGACCTTTCGACAAAGGGTGAGAGAGTTGACGGTCAGATCGGGCGGGCATGTTTTGGTGGAGTCACTCCTGAGCGAAGGGGTGAATACCGTTTTCGGGATTCCCGGGGTAGGCACGCTTGCCGTGTATGACGCATTTGTGGACCATCCCGGCCTCCGTCATATCGAAGTTCGCCACGAACAGGGTGCCATCTTCATGGCGGACGGGTATGCCCGGGCCAGTGGGATTCCGGGTGTGGCTTTCTCTTCGGGGGGGCCGGGGGCGTTGAACACTCTGACAGCGATGGCGACTGCCTTCAACGACAGTGTCCCGTTGCTCCACATCACCTGTGAAAACCCGGCGTCGGTACGCCGAAAAGGGCGCGGCTATTTCCATGACATCTCCGACCAGTTCGGAATCTTCCGACCGGTATCGGATTTCGCCCAGCAGGCGGTGCTACCGGAGGAAATCCCGTCCGCCATCCATCAAGCCATGCATGCCCTCTTGAATCGACGACCACGGCCCGCGTTCGTCGAGATTGCCGGGGAGGCTTTGTCGGCGCCATCAGAAGTCACGATTCCTGCCGCTGCGCAGCGCCTCACCCGACGGCTTGACCAGGCCGCCGTAGAACAGGCGGTCGCCCTGTTGAGCCGTGCCGAGAGGCCAGTTATTTGGGCCGGCGGAGGCATTGCAACACCCGCGGCCTCGGAATTATTGGTGCAGATTGCCGAGTTGACCGGCTCACCGATTATCACGACCCAAAAAGGCAAGGGGGCCGTCCGGGCGGAACATCCGCTCCACGTTGGCAACTGGGCGAACGAGCTCCCCACCCGGCAACTGCTGGCCTCCTCCGACGTGTTGCTGGCCATCGGTACCCGGTTCTCGTACTTCCCTACTGGCGGATGGTCCATGAGGGTTCCGGAGCAGGTCATCCAGATCGATATGGATCCGGCCGAGATCGGTCGCAATTATCGCGCCGACATCGGGGTAGTCGGAGACGCCGCCCAGGCCATGCAAGCCATCCTCAGTGGGCTTCAAGACGGCGGATACCAAGGTTTGCCTGCCCGGTCGGCGGAGGTGGCGAGCGTACTCGAACGAATCAATGAAGCAGTCGGTCGGCCTGAAGAGATCGAGGTTCTGGATCAGATGCGTTCAGTCCTCCCGGAGAGTGCCCACGTGTTCAATGATCCAACAACGATCGCCTTTTGGGCTCGGTCCGTCTGGCGGTCGTTCACGCCACGGACCTGGACTGTCCCATCGGGATTCGGGACTCTCGGTTTTGCGGCCCCGGCCGCCATGGGGGCCAAGGTCGCCCGCCCGGACGACGTTTGCCTGGCCATCATGGGTGATGCCGGTGCGATGTTCACCATCCAGGACCTGATGACGGCCGTTCAGGAGCGGATCCCGATCGTACTGATGGTCTTCAACGACCGGGGATACGGGGTCGAGCGACGTCACCAGGACCACCTCTATGGCAGGCGCAGTGGCGTCGATGTCCAGCCACCTGACTTCGTGGCGCTCGCCCGGTCTTTCGGCGCAGGCGCCCTACTGGTCTCTGATCTTTCTGCGGTCGGTGCCTCCCTTGACTCCGCCATCAGTATGGCCGAGGACACCGGCGGTCCAGTCCTGGTAGAAGTTCCGAATCAGTTCCGGCATCCCGGCTACGGATCGTTCGGAGATTGGACCGACGGAGCCTAGACCTGAGGGGCTACCTCGGTCGCAAACAGTTCCATGCTGTCTAGTTCGCCAATGTCATAGAAGTACAACAACATGTCTGAACAGCCGGCTTCCTGGAACTGTCCCATGAGATCGACTACCTCGTTGACGGTTCCTGCCAGGCGGGATCCCGAGGCAAACTCCTCTGCAGACATATTCCGCCGGGAACCGGCCACTTCCAGCTTGCGCTGAAGGTCGGCATCGTCGCGACCAACCACTCCCATCAGGTGGCCGGACCTGGCTACGGACTCGAAGGGTCTCCCTACCGCCTCACAGTGAGTGGCGAGCACTTGCGACTTGTGACGGAACGAGTCGATATCCCCTGAAAGGTTGGCGTAGTCGGCATACGTTGCCACGATTCGCAGGGTGCGCTTTTCCCCCCCACCGGCAATCCACAGTGGTGGATGAGGCTGTTGGATCGGTCGGGGTCGGTTGATGGCGCCAGCCACCTGATAGTGCTCACCGGTGAAATGGGCTTCGTCGGCCGTCCACATCTCGAGGAGAACCTGGGTCGCCTCCTCCAACATGTCGAGCCTGACTTTGGCGCCAGGGAACTCGTATCCGTACGCCGAAAACTCGTGTTCGTACCAACCGGCACCAATTCCGACATCGAGACGACCACCGGAAATGGCATCGACCGAACTCGTGATCTTGGCGAGGTGGGCCGGGGATCGGTAGGGAATGCTCGTACACATCTGGCCGAGTCGAATCTCCGACGTCGACGCGGCCAATGCCGCCATCAACGTCCACGCGTCGAAGGTACTTTCCTGCGTTGGAACCGGGATGGTGTGAAAGTGGTCGTAGACCCACAGCGAGTGATAGCCCAACCGTTCGGAGAATTTGGCGCTGTCGAGGATGTGATCCCATTGCTGGTCGACTGGAATTCCTACAAGGTCCATTTTCCAGCCTTGGGGAACGAACGTCCCGTACCTCAAGAGGCGGCTCTCGAACGTTTGCTGGTGCGCTGTGTCATCTGGTTCCTCATCGTTTATTGGTGGCCGGCGGCGGATCATGCATCCTATAGGAACCGACCCAAAGGAGCGAGGATCCTCGCCGGATCATCTATTCCTCAGCGGGCAGATCCTGGCGATTGGGGTAGCGGCTCAACCGGGCAGAGAGATAGCCTCGATCATCTCCCTACACCGTTCCACTGATGGGAATGAGGCTTGCGTTCCGGGGCGCGTAACGGAATCGGCAGCACATGCCATGCCGAGTCGAATTGCACCAATCTCGTCTAGTCCACTGGCCAGGCCATGGGCAAAGGCACCCACGAAGGCGTCCCCGGCCCCGGTTGTGTCAACTGCGGCCACCAGTTCGGCCGCCAGTCGGGTGACCCGGTCGTCAGAGGTCACGAGGGCAATGCCTTGCGACCCCATCGTTACCAAAAGCCGACAGCCAGTTCTCCGAGCAAAGGTCAAAAGATCGGCCTCGACCGTCGGATCGCCCCCACTGATGAGACGAAACTCGACCTCGTTGGGAATAATCCAATCCGTGAGCGCAACCAGGTCTGGAGTAATGACGGCGGCGGGAGCGGGATTGAGCACGGTAAGGGTGTTCTGAGAACGGGCGGTTCGGAATGCCGCGGCTGTGACAGCTTGGGGAATTTCAAACTGCCCGATTACGACGGACGCGCCGGGATGAAAGGCAACTGCTGCGGCCGCCTGGTCCGGGGTGAGCGCGTCGTTGGCGCCCGGGACGATGATGATGCGGTTGGTTCCATCGGGTTCGACCCAAATTGGGGCCACGCCGCTCGATCCGGGTGCGCGGTAGACATGAGTGGTGTCTACTCCAAACTCCGCAAAATTGTCGAGGTACATCTGGCCGTAGGTGTCATCGCCAAGGCAACTAACCATCGCGACTTCGCTCCCGAGCAGTCGGGCCATGACCGCCTGGTTGGCGCCTTTCCCCCCGAACCCCATCTGGAACCGGTCGCCTACCACCGTTTCACCTGCCGAAGGGATCTGGTGTGTGTAGGTGATAAGGTCGATGTTCGTCGAGCCGACAACGATTACTTCGCCGGTACCGGCCACGTTTACTCCTCTGTCGGCGCTGGCGTCCATCCTGGCAGACGGGACTACCGTTTGGGGACGTAGCGAGATGGGATCACAGTGGCGTCAGGTGCTTGGAATCGACCCGTGTTGAAATCGGTCAGGCCCGTCATCGGCGAGTCGCTCCACGTGACCACGCATCTGCCGGCGATCGATTCCGTGGCGAGTTGGATGGCGTACGAGGAATTCATCTTCCCGAAGGGCGCCAGTGCGGGCCCGTTTGATCTTGGTTCTTCGCCGAGCGAGATCATCGATGCCGTGATGTTCGCTTCGGTTCTGAATTTCGCGTTCACCAACTTTGAGACGGGCGTGAAGTACGCCGTCGACTACGACGGTCGATCCTGGTCTGACACCGAGGGGATGTTCGTGCGTATTCATCAGGCGACCCAAAACGGGCAGGATCTGTTCGACGGGTCCGTCTTGTCGGCCATCACCCGTGATGATCTATCGCGCATCTTTTCGGGCAACATTGAACTGCCCATGCTGGAGGACCGGGCTCGGATTCTCAACGAGGTCGGAGAAACCTTGACCGGCAGGTACGGCGGAAGGTTTCACCGATTCGTCGCCGATTGTGCTCCGTTTATGTACCACGACGGGGATGGACTCCTCGAGCGACTTGTGACGGAGTTCCCGCGCTTCAACGACGTCGCTTCCTACCGGGGTCACCAGGTCCAGATCCACAAACTTGGCCAGCTTTCGCTGTGGTCGCTGCACATGGCTTTGCATGAGTCCGGCGATTGGAACTTGCGTGACCTGTCCGACATGACCGCCTTCGCCGACTACATCGTCCCGGTGGCGCTGCGCCTCATGGGAATCATCGAGTATTCGCCCGACCTGGAAGCCCGGATCAACGACGGCCAACTAATCGATCGGGATTCTGAGGAAGAAATCGAAATTCGGGCCCATACCTTGTACGCAACGGCGCTCCTTACCGACCGGATCAACGAGCTACGACCGGGCGACCGTCAGTTGGTGATCCCCCAGGTCGACTACCGGCTTTGGAAGAGCTACCACGCCACGACCTGGCCGCACCACCTGACCAAAACGATTATGTACTAGGTGTTCAGCGTTTGGTGACTATCGCCTGAGCATGGGGCACCATGAAGAAGCCGGCCGGGTCATCTACCCACCGCAGCCAGGCCACGGCGATGGCATTGAGTTCGACAGGGTCACTGAGGCCGTGCCTGATGGCCTCAGACGCATAGTGGGAGTCTCGCACGCGATCCGCCCAGACTATGCCCCAACGAGCCCGCATCTCTGGCGTGGCAAATGTCCAGGTTGACGAAGACATCTCGATGTCGATCCCTTCGAGGGTTTGCAGCCAGGACAGCAGATGGCGCCCTCCGTCGGCGAAAACAGCATCAGCCTCGCAAATGGCGTGATAGAGCTCATTCCAGCGGGTCAGCATCGGGTTTGGCGGCCACCAAACCATCCCTCCGTAGTCGACATCTCGAACCGCGATGATCCCTCCGGGTCTCGTGACCCGATACATCTCGGCTAAGGCGGCAACCGGATCCTTGAGATGCTGCAAGACCTGGTGCGCGTGGACGATATCG
>CAJQPD010000101.1 GCA_905480085.1 uncultured Acidimicrobiia bacterium | reverse complement strand
GGCGCTGCCGGCACTGTCCTGCCCGGCACCGTGCTGGTCACCGTGGAGGACCCGCTCGATCGCGGCACCGGCGGCTTCGATCCCCTGACCAACCAGGTCTTCACCGACAGCGGCGACGGCTCGCTGCTCAATGGCGACGAGGTCCCGGTCGGCTCGATCGATTACGTCAATGGCACCATTTCCTTCAACGCCAGCCTGCGCGACAGCGACGACAGCAACCCGGTCGACTTCCTCGTTGGATTCGATACTGTGACGAATCCTCAGGTAGCAGGACCAGACAATGTCCTCGTGGTCGATGACGGCGTCCTGTTCTCGGTCAATGGGTTCAATCCGGCCGGCCTCGATCCGCTGGCGATCACCCAGGACGTGATCGTGCCCGGCACGGTCAATATCACCGACCCCACCGGAGTCCATGGTGCGCTGACCGACGACGGCGAAGGCAACCTGCTCAATGTCAATGGCGTCCGGGTCGGCACCATCCGCTACGCCGACCACCCGACCGACGGCGCCCTGGTGGCCGGAACGATCGACTTCTCGGTCATCGAGACCCTCTCGCTGGACAGTGACTACGCCACCGCCAACGTCTTCCAGATCGATTTCGATGACTCGATTGATCACGACGCCGACGGCGGCACTGCCGACCGCCTCGGCATCCTGCAGGCCGGCCGCGTAGACCCCGCCACCGACGGCGGCCTGCCCACCAATGAGTCCGGCAGCAACGTGCTGGTGATCACCTACGACCTGCAGCTCAGCGACGACTGGCAGCCGGATGAGCAATTCACCAATGAGGTCGCCCTCGAAAGCTATGCCACCGCCGACGGCGTGGCCAACATCATCGACGGCGCCCGCGAGACCGATACCGCCACTGTCGAGGGTCGCGACGTCGAGGTCGAGAAGTTCCTGATGGCAACCAACCACGAGTCGACTGGTGTCTTCAGCGTGTTTGACGAGGAACTCGGCATCTTCGGAGTGGTCGACTCCTCGCTTCTCACCCCCGAGGTGGTGGCCCTGGCGCAGCAGAACATCGTGCCCGGCAGTGTGCAGCTCTCCTTCCCGGGCTCGGAAACCTATATCGTTGACTTCGGCAGCAGCACCCGCACCGTGCCGGTCGCCGAGGCCTTCGAGTTAGTCGACGACGGCTTCGGCAACCTGATCAACAGCGTCTACAATGCCGGCTACCAGGCCTGGTCGCATTTCTGGAATTACTTCACCACCGACCGCGGTCTGCCGCTCAATGGCAACACGTTGGTGTGGGGTGCCGCCAATGGGCACAACAACATCATCCCGGGCACCTGGACCTTCGACCGCCAGGATACCATCACCGACTTCCTGGACGACCCCGCAGGCATTGAGCGCAACGTGACCAGCTACGACGAGGTCACCATCAACTCGGGCACCGGGGCGATTGTTGCCGAGCCGGGCGTAAGCGACATCCAGACCACCGGCGGGTTGCTGCTCAAGCAGGTCGACCGCGAACTCTACGGCATCCCCTTCGGTGGCTACGGGTTCAACGGAACCTCGCAGAGTGCCGGAACCGTCTTCAATCTCCTCGCGCCGCCGGAGTCGGATCCGACTTGGAGAGGCTTCTACGACCAGTCGATTAGCACGCTGTATCTCGACAGCCGCCTGAGCCCGGGTTCGATCACGCTGGAGGTCACCGTCGGCAGTGATCCCCCGATTACCTTGACCGACCAGCCGCTGTTTGGCTCGGTGTCCATCGGTGACGATGCCACCACCTTCAATACCGGCACCGGTGTAATGCTCGACAGTGGCCTCAATGTCATCGCCAATATCAACTACGGGACCGGCGAGGTGGAGTTCATTGCGGGTAACCTGAACGTGACCAACCTGATCGCCTCTTACGAGTCGTATTTCGGCACCCTCGACTACGAGGACGGATCGCTCGACATCAACAACGACCCGAATTTCCTCTCCAACAACGTCTTCAACCCCGATGGCCAGTTCTCCGACCACAACAGCTTTGGGGACAACAACGTCGGCATCAATACCGTGCGCTATGACCGCCTGGTCGGCAGCGTCGATTATGTCACCGGAGAGATCGACATCGTGCAGGACTTCAATACCCACAACCACGCGCTCAATGGGGATGTGGAGCACTACGAAGCCATCATCGACTACCAGTATAGCAGCGGCACTACCACCGACCGCATCCCCAACCCGGACAACCCGCCCGGCACTCTGGACGTGACCGTGGGTGAGGAAGTCGTTTACGGCATCCTCGTCACCCTCCCGGAAGGCACCACCGAAGAACTCGTTATCAGTGACCAGCTTCCCGCTGGTCTCGAACTGCTCGATATCCAGGTGGTCACCACCGTCGCGCGCAGCGAGGGCCTGCTGGAGACCGACTTCGCCCTGGCCGGTTCCTTCCCCGCCTTCGAACTCGTCGTCGGTGGTCTGACTATCCCGCAGGCCGACATCCAGTGGGGCCACCCGGGGGATGAGAACGATGACAACGACCCGACCAACTTCCCCAATGACCACGGTGATGCCGCGGGTGTCGATGCTCCCTATGCCATCCTCGGTGGCAATATCCAGATCCGCTTCCTCGACGGAGTGGTCAATCCCCATGACGACCCGCAGGATGACGATCTAACCGATCCGACCGACCCCATCGACAGCGCGCAGAACAACTCGTTCCTGCTCAAGCTGACCACCCGGGTCATGAATGACCTGGAGTATGACCCGACTGCCAACCAGGCAGATCCTGCGGACTCCGGGGTGAACGACCTCGATCCGCTCGACGGTGACTCGATTGCTCTAACCGGCACCTCGCTTGGCAAGGAGACCGGCTCGCCGCTTGGCAACTACAACGGCTCGCTGATCACCAATGTTGCCGA
>CAJQPD010000100.1 GCA_905480085.1 uncultured Acidimicrobiia bacterium | reverse complement strand
CTTCCACTACGTCGTCGCGCCGGGAACGCTGTTCGCGCTGTTCGCGGGGGTCTACTTCTGGTTCCCCAAGGCGACCGGACGCAAGATGAGCGAGATGCTGGGCAAGCTGCACTTCTGGCCCTCGTTCATCTTCATGAACGGCATCTTCTTCCCGATGCTGATCCAGGGTCTCTACGGAGTTTCGCGGCGACTGGCCGACGGAGGCGCGACCTACGACTTCGCCGGCCCGGTCGGACCGCTGAACCGGATGATGTCCTGGTCGGCCTGGGGCCTGGCTCTGGCGCAGATCCCGTTCATCATCAACTTCTTCCTCAGCCTCAAGACCGGTAAGGAAGCCGGCGACAACCCGTGGAACGCCACGACGGTCGAGTGGGCCTCCCCCTCGCCGCCGCCGCACGGGAACTTCGCCACCGAGCCGGTCGTCTACCGCGGCCCCTACGAATACAGCGTCCCGGGTTCGGACATCGATTTCATCCCGCAGACCAAGGAGGGTTGAACGCGATGCTCGTCCCGCACATTGTCAAGCCCCGGCCCGATACCGGACTGACCAACGGGAAGTTCGGGATCTGGCTGTTCCTCGCCTCCGAGGTGATGCTCTTCGGCGCGCTGTTCGCGACCTACCTGATGCTGCGCGTCGGGGCGACCGACTGGCCGCTGGGAACGACCTACCTCGACCCGAAGTGGGCCACGCTCAACACCGCGGTGCTGATCACCTCGTCGGTCACGATGGTGATGGCCTGGGCCATGTCGGCCAAGCGCGATTTCGCCAAGTTCCGTTTCTTCATGTTGCTGACGGTGGCCCTGGGATTCTGCTTCATGATCATCAAGTACATCGAGTACTCGGCGAAGTTCGACCACCACTACTACCCGTCGACCCACGTGTTCCTGGCGATCTACTTCACGTTGACCGGGCTTCACGGCCTACATGTTCTCGGCGGGATGGCGGTCAACGCGTACCTCGCGTTGTTCGGCAAGAAACTTTATGACAAGGACCCGGAGTGGTTCACCAACCGGGTCGAGAATTCGGGCCTGTTCTGGCACTTCGTCGACCTGGTCTGGATCTTCCTGTTCCCGATCCTGTACCTGCTGTAGGAGCGACCATGGGCCACAGTCACGCTGAAATCGATCGTCACATCAAGATCTACCTGATGGTCTTCGGAGCGCTGCTCGTGCTCACGGCGGCGACGGTGGGCGCCTGGAAGTTGCACTTCCTTCCCGCCACACCGGCGATCGCCCTCGCGTTGATCATCGCCAGCGTCAAGGCCTCGCTGGTGGCGCTGTTCTTCATGCACCTCAACGCCGAGAACAAGGCCATCTACTGGGTCCTCGCGTTGACCATGCTGTTCTTCTTCGTCTTGCTGTTGACACCGTTCCTAGCCGCGATGGACGTCATCTCGCTGTAGGTCGAGCCATGGGAATCAAGAACTTCCACATCGTATTCGTGACCGTCTCCAGCCTGCTGTGCTTCGTGTTCGGCGGTTGGTGCTGGCGTTACGCAGAGACCGAGGGCGGTGGTTATCGCACGCTCGCTGCGGTGTCGTTCGGTGCCGGTGTAGCGCTGATCGCCTACGGTTTCTGGTTCTGGAAGAAGATCAACGCCGCCCAGGCCGGTCCCGGCGGGGGCAAGGGCGGTGTGATCGCCATGGTGTTGCTGGTCTACCTGCTGGGCCAGCCGGCCGCCGATGCCTGCACGGTCTGTTACGGCCAGGCCGAGGGCCCGATGATCGATGCCGCGCGTAGCGGCGTGTGGTTGTTGTTCGGGCTCGTCGGCAGCATGCAGATTTGCTTCGTCGCTTTCTTCGTCTACCTGTGGCGCCGCAACCGGCAGTTTCACGCGGCCCATCCCGAGGAGTTGATCGAGCCATGATGGATCTGTTCTTCCCACCCGGTGCTTCACAGCACGCGGCATCCATCGACCAGATGGTCAATTGGGTGCACATCCTGATGTTCGTGCTGTTCGTCGGCTGGGGTGCGTTCTTCATTTACGTGCTCTCCCGGTTTCGCAAGGGCAGGAACCCGAAGGCCAACTACCACGGCACGCCGGGCAAGACGAGCAAGTACGTCGAGGTCGGCGTAGCGATCGCCGAGGTCGTCCTGCTCATCGGCTTCTCGATCCCGTTGTGGGCCGAGCGCGTGGACGAGTTCCCCGACGAAAGCGAGGCCGTGATCGTCCGGGTCGTGGCGCAACAGTTCGCCTGGAACATCTGGTATCCCGGCGCCGACGGCGTGTTCGGCAAGGCCGCCCCGTCGATGGTGGACGAGGAAACCAACCCGATCGGCCTGGACCGTGCGGACGAGGCCGGCAAGGACGACATCACGACAATCAACCAGCTGCACCTGCCCAAGGGCAAGCCGGCGATCATCCATATCTCCAGCAAGGACGTGATCCACAGCTTCAGCCTGCCCAACATGCGGATCAAGCAGGACGCGGTGCCGGGATTGTCGATCCCCGTCTGGTTCGTCCCGACGAAGACCACCGCCGAGATGCGTGAGCAGTTGAAGGGCTCGGAGCGCTACAAGGACAACGCCGACGACTTCGTTTACGAGATCGCCTGCGCCCAGCTCTGTGGCAACAGCCACTACAGCATGCGCGGCTTCCTGACGGTGCACACACCGGAGGAATACCAGGCCTGGCTCGACGAGGAGGCCAGCTACCTGATCGGCGACGATGAGGGAGACAGCTTCTGGAACTGACCCGGTTTCACCCCGGGCCCTGGCGGACAATCAAAAGGCGACCCCACAGGGGTCGCCTTTTTCTTTGCTCATGGGGTTCGCCGAGGCAAACCGGTGCGGCTGGCGATCAGGGGATCGGCTCGGGCTCCGCGGGTGCCGCGGCCGCGGCGGGCTTACCGACCACCTCGACGAGCTCGACCTCGAAGGTCAGCGCCGCACCGGGCTTGATCTTCGGCGGGGAACCACGATCGCCATAGGCGATCTGCGAGGGGCAGGTCAGCCTGGCCTTGCCGCC
>CAJQPD010000099.1 GCA_905480085.1 uncultured Acidimicrobiia bacterium | reverse complement strand
GGTTGACCAACACCTGTTGAACGCGAACCCGATCGAAGGTCGCCACGAGATCCTCCTGCGCCATTACCTCTATATGGGCGCCGTCTGCTTCGATGGTATGGAGGGTCTCTTCGATAACCCTGATGACGGGGGTGGCTTCCTCGACCAGGGCGACTTCGTCGGGAGCGAAACGGGTAAGCAGGACGACGTCGGCCACAATACGAGACATTCTGTTCGCCTCGCGAGATGTAACGGCGACGAGTTCGAAACGTTCTTCGTCGGTAAGCCCACTGTCGGGGTCATTCATCAGATCAAGGAAACCGACCACTGCCGTCAGGGGAGTGCGCAGCTCGTGAGAAATCGACGAGACGAGGTCGCTTCGTTTCTGATCGACATGGATGCGGTTGTCGTGGATGGCCAGACTTTGGCGGGCGATAACCAGTACCCCGACGACGACTGTGGCTGCGGTGAGGAGTTGGGTGGTGGACGCGAAGCCGGCATATGGGAGAGAGAAAAGGGTGACAGTCGCGAGAGTCAACGCCACGCCGTACGGTGCAGCGGCCGCCAAATAGTGGATCGTTCGTTCGGTATATTCCCGTGGTTTCGGGGCCGCGTCAGCGAAATAGGCGCTGCCGGCCAGGCATCCGGACGCGGCGATGAAGATCGGGTATATCGGATGAGAGTCTCCGAAACTTGATCCGACACCGGATGTCAAAAATGTGAGGTCGGCGATCACCTGAAAGGTTGCTCCAAAAGCGAGAAGCGAGAGGCGAAGATCCAAACGGTATTGGGATCGACGACTCAGGAGTGTCACGAAGAGGATGATGGTCAAGATGTCGAAGAACGGATACGCGGTCCCTAGCCAGCGAGCCCACGAACTGGCGGTGCTGAAGTAGTCGACGAGGTCGCCGACCACCAGGATCCATCCCAGGGTGCCGACCGAGATGGCTCCCACGATTCCGTCGATCACGGTGCGAGCCAGATCGCGGCGACCGGAAAATGCGTTCGGCAGCGAAGCCGCTCCTGCCCCGACGCCGACGTATCCGGCGATGAAGAACACGTCGATCGGCCCAAAGGCTGGAGGGTGTACCCCGATTGCTTCCAGAAGAAACAGCAGAATGACGCCGATAGCGGCTGATGACAGTCCTGCTCCGATGAGGCGCCACACGAGCCGCTCCCGGCCTTCTTTGACTCTGGAACGGCGTAGGGCAACCAGGCCACCGGTGGTGTAACCAATCAGCAGAGCGAGGGCGCCCGTGATGTCAGCTATCTCCGGGAAGATGATCGTTGAAGCGGCAAGTCCGGCCAGGGTCGCCACAAATCCGATCGGCTTCCAGGCCGCTGACTGCTGATCTGTGGCCAACCGACCTGTGCGGGGCGCCGTGATTTGCATTCGTCAAATATCGGCTGAATTCCGGGGATACTTGACGAAATTGTCTGTCTTTGTCAGCTAATGGCGCTCATCTGGAGGTCGTATCGGCCGCAGCGACATCGGTGGACGCATCTGTCAGGTCGATCATGTCTGGCAGGTTGATGTATTGCGCCAGTGTTGTGATCATTGCCTCGATGTCCGCCACCGAATGGCTGGCGGTCACCGTGAAACGCACGCCGCCCTCCCGCAACGGGACGGCGGGATACCCGGCGGCGTTCAGAAAGTACCCGTTGGTCATCATGATTTTGGTCATCCGAATGACATTGTCGGGGGTGCCAACTCGCACGAATGTAATCGGTGTTCTATCGAGAGCTGGTACGGGCAGTCCATGTTCGACGACCAGGCGGTTGACGAGATCGATGCGCTCATAGAGCAAGGCTTGACGCTCGGCATGCTCCGGGCTGAGGTGAAGATCGGCTGATCGGACTGCAGCTCCGAGGACTGCAGGGTGGATTGGGCCACCAAAGGTCAGTGTTCCGCCCATCAAGATGATGGTTCTGGCCAGGGCGGGATCGCCGACGGCCAGCGCGGCTCCACCGGCACCAAAAGACTTCGATAACGAAACTGCCACGATCATGCGATCACTCAGCTTGGTGTTCTCAAGGACGTAGCCAACTCCGTTTGGCCCAGCCCATCCGAAGCCATGGGCGTCGTCGTAATACACGAACAGGTTTTCGAACTCGTCCATCAGGTGGTCGATCTCTCCAACCGGAGCGACGTCGCCGAACATCGAATAGACGCCATCGAGCAGGTACCAGACCTTCTCGTACTTTGGTGCCATCTTGGTGATAGTCGCCCGAAGGCCCGTCATGTCGCTGTGCCTGACGACTTTCACCTGAATGCCTCGTCCCCGCAAGACGTCGGCAGCCAAATGGAGGGAGGCGTGCGCCCGAAGGTCGATAACGACAAGATCGTCTCGGGAAACCAGCACGGGGAGGGCGGCCAGATGAGCCAGGGTGGTCGTTGGCGCAGGTATGACCGCATGCCCATCGAATATCTCCATGAGGCGGGTTTCAAGGTGGGTGTACAGATCGATGGATGCGTAGGCGACCGATGACGAGTAGCTCGGTCCGAAACGGTGAACCGCGTTCGAAGCTGCCTCTTTGAGGCGAAGGTCCTGCCCGAGTCCGAGATATGAGCACGACCCGAAATTGACGAGGTCTCGACCGTTGACCTTGATGCTGGTTCCGCTCAACTCGTCATCGGTGATTCGCACTCGGATGATCCCGGCGTCGACACCGGCTTGCATGGTGGCCTGAATCGTCGCCAACAACTTTGTCTCCCGAACGCCAGCCACCCCATCCTCTCCTTTGTCGCAATATGTCAGATTTTGTCCGCCAGACCGTAGTGGCTGTTGATGGGTTCTTCGTGGCATTGCGGCCGACCGGTCGGGATCGGCGATGCCGGAGCGAGACGGCTATCGGTCGTTCGGTGAGATCCAGGGAGGAGGCGGTGCCTCGATCCGGGGCAGGCTGGAATCGACCGGTCCAAAGCGATCGGTGTTGTCATCTTGCCAGTCCTGCCAGGCTCGGGTGAGTTCGTCCCTGGTCCGGGCAACAAAGTTCCACCACATCTGGATGCGCTCGCCTAGGGGGACTCCACCGAGAAGCATGATCCGGCCGCCGCCCGATCCGGCCTCGATCGAAAGTGATTCTGCACCGACCGGCACCATGCCCAGCCAACCCGGTTCCACGACGGCTTCCCCAACTTTGACGGATTCATCGATGGGGACGATGGCGTACTCAAATCGGCCGTCGGCCGGGATGACGGTCGAACCCGGTCGCATCTTCAACTCGGTGCCTACTAATTCGGAATCGACCACGGCGGTCGAGGTCACCGATCCGAGTGTTCCGAGGATGACCGTTGCCTCTGTGTTTCCAATAGTGAGGGTCGGCAGTTCATCGTGGTGCTCAAAGCGCGATTCGCCGTGGCGGGTCGACTCGGGTTGGGCGAGCCACATCTGAAATCCGCGCCCCGCCGGGGTCACCCCGAGTTCGGCATGGGCAATGCCCCGTCCAGCGGTCATGAGATTCAGCTGGCCCGGCTTGATCAGTTGTTGGGTGCCAAGCGAGTCTCCGTGCAGTGCCTCTCCCTCAAAGAGCCAGGTGACCGTGGCGAGTCCGGTGTGAGGGTGAGGGCCTACCTCCATGGGCTTGGGTTCCGAGAACTCGTCAGGGACAAAGCAGTCCACAAAACACCACGGCCCGACGGTCCGCCGCCCTTTGGTCGGCAAGACCCGCACGACCCCCATCCCGCCGACCGATGCCTGCCGCCCCTGGGTGACCTCGATGCGGCTAGGCACGCCGTCGAGCGATTGGCTTGCGGGAGTTGTCACGGCTTGGTTGGGTTGGGGTTGGTCCATTCGGGGATTCTACGTGCCCCCGCAGTTGGTGCCTGGATGTCAGGGGTGGTTGGGTTGGTCTATACGGCCAGTTGAGCGGCAACGACTTCGTGGACGATCTGGCCGTGGCGGACGTTGAGGCCGCCGGCCAACTCGGGGCGGCGGTCTATGGCGGCGTCAAGGCCCTCGGAGGCCAACAACCGTAGATACGGCGTGGTCACGTTGGTAAGGGCAAAGGTCGATGTTCGGGGTACGGCACCAGGGATGTTTCCGACGGCGTAATGGACAACGTCGTCAATGACGTACGTGGGGTCGGAATGTTTGGTTTCCCTGGATGTCTCGAAGCATCCGCCCTGGTCGATGGAAATGTCAACAAGGACCGAACCGGGGCGCATCGCGGTCACATCTTCCCGACTCAAGAGCCGGGGGGCACGGGCCCCGGGCAGAAGCACGGCGCCGATGATGAGGTCGGCATTGGCGGCTGCGTTCTTGATGTCGAACGGGCTTGCCACCCGGGTCTTGACGGCCCCGTGGTATTGCTTGTCAATCGCTCGCAAGGGGACCGGACTCATGTCAAACACGTGAACGTCGGCTCCCATGCCGTACGCCATCTGGGCAGCGTTGGACCCTGCGACACCTCCACCAATGATGATCACGGTGGCGGGTTCGACCCCGGGGACCCCGCCGAGCAGGATGCCGCGGCCTCCGGCGTAGCTCTCCAAGAATCGGGCCCCGACCTGGACCGACATGCGGCCGGCAACTTCGGACATCGGAGCCAGGAGAGGAAGCGATCGATCGGGTAATTGGACGGTTTCGTAGGCGATGGCAGTCGTACCGCTGTCGGTCAGCGCCTTGGCCACCTCCGGGTAGGCCGCCAGGTGAAGATAGGTAAACAACGTGAGGTCATCCCTCAGGTACTCGAATTCCGTCTCCTGCGGTTCCTTCACCTTGACGATGATGTCAGCGCCGCCCCAGACGTCACCGGCCGACTCGAAGATGAGGGCGCCCGCTTGCTGGTATTCGGCATCGCCGATGCGAGAACCGGACCCTGCCCCGCTCTCAACGATTACGTCGTGACCATCTTCGACGAGGGCGTGGGCACCCGCTGGCGTCAGAGCAACCCGGTTCTCGTCGATCTTGGTCTCACGGACGACTCCGACTCGCATCTGTCTACCTCCACGCGCGGGCTACCTATCGTCCCAGGGACGCTCATTAAAGTACACCGTGGTTGGTATCACGTAAAGAGCCAGAACCTTCGGTATGGCAGGTACCAGGGCCGGGCTTACCGGAGTCGATCGATCACGCGGGCGATAATCGCCAGTCCTGGTTCGATGGCCCCGATCGGAGTTGATGCATACCCCAGCTTGAAATGGTTGCGCGGGATCGGCGGGGTAACGAAGCACGGTCCGCCGGCTTCGACGACCACCCCTTCTTCGATGGCCAGTTCGGCCATCGTGGTGGCGTCGAAGTCGGCTGGTCCGCCGACCCAGATCGAGAGGCCGCCAGTCGGGATCGGGACGGGCCACGGTATGTGCTTTTCCACCGCCTCTGACATGGCGATCCACTTTTCCTTGTACACGTTGCGGATCCGTCGGACCGAGCGGTTGTAGTCGCCACTCTGGATGAACAGGGCCAGGGCCCGCTGGAGGATGCCAGGCGGATGGCGTAATTGATAGCGACGCAGGTCTCGTAAGTGTTCGATGAGAGTGGGCTCCGCAACGACGAATCCCAGGCGGAGTCCGGGAGCAAGGAATTTGGAGAAGCTGCCGAGGTAAATCACCCGGCCGGAGTTCTCGATGCTCTTCATGGCTGGTGTCGATTGACCCAGATACCGGAACTCTGAGTCGTAGTCATCCTCGACAATGACGAAATCATCTCGCGACGCCTGGTTCAGCAAGGCATGGCGACGCCCGATCGACAACGTCGTATTGGTGGGGTATTGATGCGACGGCGTGACGAACACGAGGTCCACATTGGAGAGATCGGACGGAATCACCGCACCCTTTTCATCGACTGGCAACGCCTGAATGGTTGCCCCGCGCGAGCGAAACATATGACGGGCGTCGGGGTAGCCGGGTTCCTCAATGGCGACCGTTGATTCGCCGTTCAGCAATGCTGTGGCCACCAGACCGAGACCGTGCTGGGAGCCGAGGGTTATGAGAATTTCCTCGGGGCGGGCGGTGATCCCTCTTGCCCGCAGGATGTGACGGCGCAGCATCTCGATGAGGAGCGCATCGTCCCGATCAACGAGATCATGGAGGCTGGTCCCGGCGTGTTCCTCCGTCAAAGCCAGGCGCATGGCCCGACCCCAGGATTTGGTGGGGAACATGGCCGTTTCGATCTGCCCGGCGATGAACGGATACGGATACGAAGACCAACCGGCCGGCTTCCACACGTGGCCTTCGTCGCTTCGGGGGGTCGAGAATCGGCTCTCCCAGTCCAGGTGCTCGATTCTCGGACGAGGGGTGTCATCGAGGTGGGCTTGGAATTCGGGGTTGACCATATGTCCGATGCGGGCCACCGATGTGATGTACCCGTCGGACATGAGGTATTGCAGAGCCAGATTGACCGTGTTCCTGGACAGGCCGAGGTCCGTTGCCAGGGTCCGCGACGATGGCAACAGCTCGGTGGTATCGAATTGACCTTGTTCGATCGCTTCGATCAACGCTTTCGAAAGCTGCTTATACAGTGGCTCGTTGGAGTGTGGATCCAGACCGATCGGGACCTGGCTAATCGGTTTTCGATTCATGCCTCCTCCAATCCTGGCCGTCCCGCCACCTCCCCTGGAGCATTGGCTGCTCAATTCAGGTTGGTACTGCCCAACGGGGCGATTCTGGCACTTTACCTGGGTCCAATCGACAGGTATCGTCTCAGCAACTTTCTCAAGGAGCATGATGGGCGTCAACAAAGCGGATCTCCGCCACATGATCTTGCATTTCACGAGCGGCAAGGCCTGGGCCGAGGGGACCGTCCCGATGTATGTGCGGGGCGAGGGCGTTCACCTCTGGGACGATGAAGGCACCAAGATCTTTGACGGGCTGGCCGGGTTGTTCGTTGTCCAGCTCGGTCACGGTCGCTCTGACCTGGCCACTGCAGCCGCCAAGCAGATGGAGCTGCTCGCCTACACCCCAACCTGGGCGGCCGTCCATCCAACGTCGCTTGAATGTGCCAAGCTCATCAGTGATTTGGCTCCGGCTGACATGAACTCGGTGTTCTTTGTCAGCTCTGGTTCGGAAGCCGTCGAGTCGGTGATCAAGTTCGCCCGTCAATACCATTACACCAGGGGTAATCCGACCAAGACGGGGATCATCACCCGTAACGTCTCCTATCACGGCACCACGATGGGGGCTCTGTCGCTCACCGGCCTTGAGAGTATCCGGACGCCGTTCTATCCGCTGTTGCCGAACACCCACAAGGTCCCCAACACGCTTGAGCCAGGGGGAGGCGCAGACGCCTTTGAGGAGGCGGTGCTTCGTCTCGGACCGGAGAACGTCGGGCTGATTGCGGCCGAACCGGTGCAGAACAGCGGCGGCGCGCTAGTGCCGCCGGACGGGTACTGGAAAGAGCTGCGCAGGATCTGCGATAAGTATGACATTCTCTTGCTTGCCGATGAGGTGATCACCGGGTTCGGGCGGCTTGGCGACTGGTTCGGCTCACCGCTGGTCGGCGCAGAGCCTGACTTCATAACCTTTGCCAAGGGGGCTACTTCCGGATACGCCCCGATTGGCGGCGTCGTGATTCGCGACGCGCTGGTCAACGAACTCCTCGTCGAACACGATGGATCATTTACCCATGGGGCTACCTGGGGTGGGCATCCGGTCGTAATGGCCACCTCGATTGCCAACATCACCGCCATGCAGTCCGAGCGAGTCGTTGAGAACGTGGCGGCGAATGAGGGATATTTCAAGGCCAAACTCAAGGATCTTTCGGACACCTACGACGTCGTAACCGATGTGCGAGGAATGGGATACTTCTACGCGATCGAGCTCGGACGGAGCCGTCGGCGGGCCGAACAACTGACCGCTGACGAGACTGCTCTCTACGTCAAGGAGCGGCTTCCGAAATATATCAAGGATGCCAAGCTGCTGATTCGGGCTGATGACCGCGGCAATGCAAAATTGATGTTGTCGCCCCCGCTCATCTGCGAGCCGCACGATCTTGACGAACTCATGGCGGGAGTCGACCAGGTGGTCGGCCGATTCTCGAACGACCTCGCCTCGTAGGTTCCAGGGGCAGGTGTGGTGGGTCCCGCTGGTTGGTCGCGACCCACCACCGCAGATCGGCTAGGGCTCCACGACCACTGAAGCAACCATGCCTGCCGCGTAGTGTCCTGGTTGGTGGCATCCCAGGTAGACGGTCCCTGGTTCGGTGAAGGTCCAGCTGAGAACCTTGGACTCACCTGCTGCCAACGAGAAGCCGTTGGCCTCGTCCATCATCATCGTCATGTTCCCTGAGGCCGTCATCTCTTGCATTTCTAGCTCGTGGGTGTCCTGACCGGCCTGGTCATCGAGCACCACTTCGTGGGGGACGACTCCGTCGTTCGTCACGCGGAACGTGACAGTTTCTCCGACCCTGACTGCGATTGGGTCAGGCGTGAATCTGAACGTGTCGAGCGTAGAGATGTCAATGACACGGGAAGCAGCTGATTCCTCAGCCGGCTCTCCAAACAGAAATACATGTTCGTCATCGTCATGTTCCATGTTCATCGTGCTGTCGGTTGCCATGTCGTCCATGGCAATCGTCGTCGCAACGAGCGGCGCAAGGGTTGGTGTCGGTTCGGTGGTCTCGGCTCCACAGGCCACAAGCACCATCGCTAGAGCGACCGTTGGTGTCATTGCTTTAAGACGGTACATCGTTATTGCTCCTTTGTATCCGGGTTGATATGGGCGCGGGTCACCGGCCTATAAACGCCAGATACTCAGAACAGCCTGGTTGGGTGTGGGGGAGAAGTCGATCGTTGGGGAGCACCGAGCTGAATCTGTTGTAACCGGTGCGGGGCGAGTCGCTCTCACACCGGGAACCGACACCCCTGTCGAATCCTCCTGAGTGGCGACGCACGCCGAGCCGGTTTGGTGGGCCCCGGTAATCGAGGCGTGCGCCGTGTTGGAAGAGCTCCCGTGAGGAATCAGAGGACTATGCATCGAGGCGAGCGCTACTACGACGATCGCCGTCGCGAACTGTAAGGCGGTGGAGTTCGAGCCCCGAGCGCTCCCGTTCATGTCTCCCACTATAGGTCACGTCTGGTCCGGCAGTCGTGGCACAATGAGACGGTGACTTCGACAGAAACCGACATCAAGCCAGAGACCACCGACACCGACGGTGACCACGATCGCTTTTCTCACTATGTGAAGAAAGACGACATCGTTCGCGCCAACATCGAGGGCGTGCCCGTGATGGCCCTGTGCGGAAAGGTGTGGATTCCGAACCGGGATCCACAGCGGTACCCGGTCTGCAAAACCTGTGAAGAGATCATGGCGGTGATCCGCAAGGCGGGCGGCGGCGGTTCCTCCTCATGAGGCGATCGGTGTTGCATCGGCCAGGAGGTGATTTGTGGTCCGCACCCATGTCAGAGCAGAGAACACCGGGTTGGCGTCTGGCTGGCGGGTGTGGCGGGTCATTCGTTACGAGGAAGACGGTCTGCCGGCACTGGCATCCACCGAACGTGACTTTGTGTGGCGGGATCGCCCGGCCCGGGCTCGATGTCTGCCGCCGAGCCTTCACTTTGGAGTGTCAGAGTGGTACCGGGATCATCGCCGGACCCCCGATCATGCATCCCCAGCCACCGTGTGCGGATGTGGGATTCATGCGTACTGGGAGCGATCTGACGCCTTCGGAGACTCGACCCTCGGGCGGGGCACCCTTCGGGCGATAGGGCCGGTGGAGCTGTCGGAGCGGATGATGGCGACCGAATCGGGGGTCAGGGCTGAGGCCGCCCGGATCGTCGGGCCCATCTGGCTGGTTGGCGAGTGTGGCATTACCCGGCGGGATCTGCCGGTCTGTGGGAGTGTCACGGCCATGGACCGTGACACGTTTTCGCTTCGTTGCTCCGACCATGCCCCACCCGGATGGTCAGATGCCGAGGCGGCCATTTGGGCGCTTCAGCAAAGATTGGAAGGCCGGTATCAAATCGAGGTCCACAGCACGGTGAAGATCTCTGAGAGGCTGGACTGACAGTCGGCGGGTCGGGCGTAGGATGGCTGTCATGCTTCCCGTTGTCACCCTGGTCTTTGCTGCGGTCATCCTGACCGTCCCTCCTCTTTTGCTCATGAGCATGAGTCGATCGCCCAAGTTGCGGGCTCATCTTTGGCTGGTGGGAGCTGCGTTGGCGGTGGCCGTCTCATGGGATCTGCCGAGCCCCTGGTTCAGCGAACATACCGCCACGTTCTCCCAGCACCTGGTCGGAGGCGGAACGACGTCGGCTTTGGTGGCCATGTATTTCATTTCCCACGTGTCCGCCCCGACATGGAAACATCGGCTTCTGATAGTCGTGGCGGTGGCATCCATTCTCGGGGTATCCAACGAGGTCCTGGAACTGGGTCTCGATCTGTCGCGTGGCACGGCGCTACGCCGTGATGCCTCGTTTGATCTGCTGGCCAACACGATCGGAGCGTTCGTCACCTGGTTGGGGATCGAGTTCATCCGGAAGCGCTAGAGCGGTCGTGGCGATACGATTGAAGCCTCACGAGGAGCCTGAGATGATCGAACGGCGTCTGTTTCTGAAAGATCTCGGTAAATTTGGGATCGCCATGGTCGTGGTATCGGCTTGCGGGTCCGGCCCAACCAGTGATCCCGCCTCCACCACATCGGCGTCGGCACCGGGAGGATCAACCACGACTCAGCCTGGTCTTGAACCCTTCTCAACTCCGGCATCTTCGACTGCGCCCTCGCTGGGAAACGGGTTCGGGGCCTCCACGGTTTGGGAACGGGTCAACCTGGGCTCGGTGTCCGCCTATGTCCTGGCGAGGGGTGGTGAAGCCGCTGTCATCGATACGGGGACGGCGGGTAGCGCCCCGGCCATCGCCACGTCGCTCGGACAGATCGGTCTTGGATGGGCAGATGTCTCTCATGTGGTCGCTACCCACCTCCACCCCGATCACGTCGGGAGTTGGGCAGCCGTGATGGAAGGGGCTGCCAGTGCTTCTGGCTACGCCGGACAGGCCGACCTGCCGTCGATCCGATCGCCTCGTTCACTCATCGGTCTGAGTGACGGAGATTCGGTGTTTGATCTGCGGGTTATCGCAACTCCCGGCCACACGCCAGGCCACATCTCCCTGCTCGATGAATTGGCCGGGATTCTGGTTGCGGGCGACTCGCTAAACGGTACGGACGGAACCGGTTTGACCGGTGCCAATCCGCAGTACACGCCAGACATGGAGACGGCCAACGACTCGATCGCCACAATGGCGGGATTCGACTTTTCGGTTGTCCTGGTCGGTCATGGAGAACCCGTCGCTGAGAACGGTTCGGCGTTGGTTAGGGCATTGGTGACGGGTTAGAGTTCGGCCATGGCCCGTTCTCGAAGCCCGGTGGTTTTTTTGGTTCGGCTGGTCATAGTGCTGGCGATCGGCTTCGGTTTGTTCGTGCTCCTGGCGCCGTTGGCCCCGTCTGGATCGTGGTTCGAGACGGCCGGGCTGAGTCTTCGTGACATCATGGCCGCCTGGTGGGGTCAACCGCTCCGCTGAACATGCGGCGGCCCGCCGAATGCAAATAGCGGCCGGACTTTGCCAGACTGGGACCATGCGAACCAGACCACTAATACCGATACTTCTGTTTTCCTTACTGGCGGCCGCCTGCGGAGGTGACGAGGAGGTCGCCGGGGTGGCGTCTATTGAATCAACCACTACCACGTCGACCACGGTGGTTGGCGCTGTCAATGGCCAGGAAGCCGAAGCAGCCATGCTTGCGTTCACCGCTTGTCTTCGCGCGGAAGGGGTCGACGTTCCCGACCCATCCGTCGACGCCGATGGGAATCCCCGGTTCACCCAACCCCCCGATCTGTCGGCAGTCACACCAGATGAACTCAATGCAGCCATCGAAGCATGTCGCGACGAACTTGAACAGGTAACGATCGGCTTCATCGGCACCGACCTCACCGGGATCGAAGATGCCCTACTTGAGTATGCCCAATGTATGCGGGCGAACGGCTTCGACCTTCCCGATCCCAAGCTGGACTTCAATTTTGGTGGTGAGGGCGGTTTTCAAGGTCCGTTTGGGGAGATCGATTTCAACGATCCTGACTTCATTGCCGCCGACGAGCAGTGCTCTCAGATCATCGAGAGCCTGAATATCAACGGCTAACTAGCTCCTGATGCGCAGGGTCAGCGTCGTCGAGTAGAGGACCTGGCCATCCCAGGTCCACTGGCCCTTGAACACATACGTTCCCGGGTCGAGGGACCCGATGGTTGCGGTGTACGAGCGACGGGTCATGCCGCCAGTCGTCACGTCGGGTCCAACGTTCAGAGATACGGGTGTGTTGTTCATGGTTACGGAGAACGTTGCCTCTTCAAACCGGATGTCATCGCCCGGAGCGAACGGACCCTGATAGAACCACCCCTCATTGATGAGGTATTCGTCGAGGCGGGGGTAATCGATCGTTTTCTGGCAAGCAACTTGGAGTGGATCACATACGCCTGAAAATGGCAGGGAGAACAAGACGGTGTCTCCCCGGAGTGGAATCGGGAGGGGAATCGCTCTGGTGAGGAAGGTGGCCATTTCGGCCCGGCTCACCGGTCGGGATGGGCAGAAGGTCTGGGGTCCACAGCCGAGGGTGATGGCGGACTGGGCAAGGGCATTGATGTTTGATTCGAAGATGCTTCCTGCATCATCGGTGAAGTAATCCGTTCCCGACGGCGCCAGGCGAAACGCTCTGACGAGGAAGGCGGCCATCTGGTCGCGGGTGACCGGCTCGTCAGGGCAGAATCGGTCACCGGTCGAACTGCAACCGGACGTGATGCCAGCCTGCCGCAGGGCGTTGATGGCGGCTTGGTGGATGTTTCCCTCGTCGTCGGTGAAGTAGTCGGCACTGGTCGTTGGCAAGTCGAGGGCCCGCACGAGGAACGTTGCCATCTGGGCTCTTGTGATGCTGCTGTCCGGGCAGAACCATGTGTTCGCCGGAGGGTTACAACCAACCGTTATTTCGGCCGCCCGGAGGGCGTCGATGTTGCGCTCATGAATGCTGGTGTCGTCGTCCGTGAAGTAGCCATTGGGCGGGATGTGATCGGCGCCCGCCGGTAGGCCCGGCAGGAGCAAAGCGCCGATCAGGGCGACGGTACCCAGAAGCCGTCCCGTCATGCGAGGCTGATCGTGCTGAGTACTTCGTTGACCTCCGAGACCAGGGCATCGGCGTTACGGCCCGAACCCAGGACTACGAACAGACAGAACGGCCGCCCGCTGGCGGACGAGAAAAACTGTTGGAGGCCGGCCTGTCCCGGCAGCGGGCGCTGAAGGCGGTTGGCGTCGAAGTCGGTCGATCGAAGCGGCCAGGGAACGGTCGTATTCGAAAACAGCTCCGTGCCGCGCTCGGCATCGCCGTATTCGAAAAGCACGATGAGAATGTCGTCGAGGCGCATGAGTTCGACCGCCCCACCTCCGAAGTCGCCCCGTTCGGTCGGGAGCGGCCAGTTGCCAAAGTGAGCGATCGTCGTCGTCACCTCTGGAGGATGACCCTCGGCGAGCGGGGCTGCTCGAGCGGTGCGCCGATAGAAATCTGCCTCCCACCCCGCAGGTAGATCGACGGTGATTCCGCGATCGCTGATCAGCGTCACAGGAGACCCCCAGCCACGAAGAATCCCGCAGTGACGATGGCGAACCGAACTAACCAGTCCGCCCGCGGTGCCAGGGCTTGCATGGTTCGATGATAGGTACGCAGTGCTTCACCCGACCCGATCCGGCCGACGGTCAGAATGGGGAGAGCCCTGACCAGGCCGAACACGCCTCCAATGATCGCTCCTGAAACGGGAGAGGCGGCCAGCCCGGCCAACCCCACCATGGCGTACGTGGCCGCGGTGGTGACGATGGTCACGACCCCCAGGCCGAGTTGGAAGCCGAATCCGCCGCCGTATACCCAGCTCCGATACATTCTGAGCCAATCCTCGTTGACCTGTCGATGAATGGTCGGAATCGTGAAACCGGACACATCCCAGACAAGAGCAGTAATCAATACGGCCGCGGTTGCCGCCGCAGATGACGCCGGGGTCGGGGCCCACCATTGCAGGCCCAACCAGCCCACTGCGCCTGCCAGAGCACCGATAGTGACCCCACCGAGCAGGCCCCCGATGAGGTAGTAGGCGACCGTGAGCGGCCACTGGTTGTTGCGGGTCCGCTCACCGAGCGGATGAATGCTGGACAGCATCGACTCCCCTCAGGGCGACCAGCTGGAGCGGATCGCCGCGGCGATTCCGATGATGATTCCTGCCGTCAGGATCATGCTCAGGCCTCGGGTGCTTCGGTCGGGTACAGGGACGGGTCTCCCGGCTCGATCCCGGCGGCGCGGAGTTCATGGTCCGCGTGTTGTTCGCGGTCGGCACCAGGGCGACGGGTCCTGGTGCGAACTGTCGAGTCACTGTAAGCCTGGGTGAGCAGCGATCGGATCTGTTTCCACGATCCCGCTGATCCCTCCCCAACGATCCTCCCTGAATCGATGAGAATGAAATACGGTGAAACCGGGATCTTGTACTGATCCCAGGCCTGCGAATTCATCACAATCGGATGATGGCGGGGTGCCAGTTTCTCCAAGCGCGATTCGCTTTCGTGTTCCAGGTCCTTGGTGACGATGACGAGGCGGGTATCGACCCCGGGTAGATCGAGTTCGCGGCGCTCGCCAAACTCCTTCCAAAACGTCTGACAGGTTGAACAGCCGGTAGTCATGAAAGCCAGCAGCGTCGTGTGATCGGTCCCCAGAACGCCGACGTGGCGAGTGGATCCGTCGGGTTTGGTGCCGGTGATATCGAAGGCGGGAGTCGTTTCGGACCGTGGCTCGGGGATACCTTCACGGGTCTTGAGTCCGGGATTGCGGGTAGCCCGACCTCCTTCACCGACGCCAAGTTCGTGGAGCGATCTGAGGATTTCTGCATGACTACGGAGCAACCCGGCGACCAGAATTGCCAGGAGCGCAACCACGATGGTGAGCGTCACGATGAGGGCGGTCATCAGATAAGCCTGGTCCCATCATCGGTTTCGGGTACCGGGAGTTCGGGCATGGCCGTGGGGCTGGCAGACCAGATCACCGGGGTACCCGGTGGCATCTCCAGCGAGATGTTTGCACCGCCGGTCCAGTTGCCGTTACGCAGTAGCCAGGTGGTCCCATTCCGGATGACGCCGGGCGTATCTGAGCCGTTGCCGTCCCAGTCGCCGACAATCGGGGTGTCCGTTGGCAGGCCGTAGTTGAAAACGATGTCGGGCTGGCCGGCGGAGTTGGAGTTGCGCAGGTACCAGGTTCCGTTGCGGACATAACCTGGCGTCGCAACGCCGTCTCCGTTCCAATCCCCAACGATGAACTGATCGCCCACCTGGCCAAACGTGAAGACATTGTCGGGCTCGCCGGTGCCGTTGGCGTTGCGAAGTCTGAACTCGTTCCCGCGAATGACACCGACGGTTTCGACGCCGCTTCCATTCCAATCGCCCACGATCGGGATATCCCCTGGCCTGCCGTAGGAGAAGATAAGGTCGGGCTGGCCACCACCGACCGAATTCTTGAGACGCCACCAGAGCACTTCGTCTCCCAGGCGTCCGAACCGGCTGTTCCTGACCACTCCGGGAGTGCGGGTGCCATCGCCGTTCCAGTCGCC
>CAJQPD010000098.1 GCA_905480085.1 uncultured Acidimicrobiia bacterium | reverse complement strand
CTCCGACTTCGGTCGGAAATGTAAGTCCCCAGGGCCGTTAGCTCAGGGGGAGAGCGCTTCCCTGACACGGAAGAGGTCGCTGGTTCAAATCCAGCACGGCCCATCACCAGAAACCCCGCTCCCAGAGCGGGGTTTCTTGATTTCCGGGCGAGTGGTGCCATTTCCTCGTTCGAATCCAGTCCCCCTCTGGTCCCGCATTGATCATGCGCATTGCTAGAAGTCGAAGCGAACCTCGATCAGTTGGTTCGTTGACCAGTTGGCGGTCGCTGCTTGCGGTACGAGTTTTTGCGCCTGATCAGACCTTCATGGACTGTGAGAAAGTCACATCCATTGACCTCAAGTCGACTCCCGTCGGCCAGCGTGCCGGTCAACGTCCACTCGGATACGCAATATTCGGGGCTGATCACGTGGTGGCGCCCACCTCCCCAGTGGGCATCGGGCATTCTCTCGAACACCGATGCGAAGGCCGCCCGGACTTCGGTCTCTCCTTCAAATCGCTGCCCTTCGACGTCGGGTCCGCCGGAAGCTTCGAATACTCCGTCGGTGGCAAACAGCTGCATCAAGGCTTCCAGGTCATGGTTGTTCCAAGCGTTGATGTGCCTGACCATCAATGCCATCAGGGCTTCTTCATGTTCTGACATGTGTACCTCACTTGTCGTTTCATGCGAGAGCGTTGATGATCGATGGGGCTGGGGTCGCTGCGTCCCCTCTTTACAAGCGCGGGGCTGGGAATGAGCGGGAACCCGATTATTCGAACAGCGGGCGGAGGTGGTCGTTCAGGAACACGCCGGACGGGTCGAATTGGCGTCGCACATCGAGGAAATCTTCATACCGGGGAAATAACCGGGCCAGGCGATCGGCCGTCATGAAGTGGAGCTTGCCCCAGTGGGGACGGCCGCCGAATTCGGCGAAGAGGCTGTCGCAGGCTCGCAGGTATGGCCAGTAGTCGACCCCGGGCTGACCTGAGATCGAGACGACCAGGTTGTCGCGGTGGTAGTTGGGGCTCATCCATGCCTCTTCGCCGGCCACCACCCGGATTTCGAGTGGATAGATGCTTAGCGGATGCCAGCGGAGCATGAGGCGGCGCATTTCCACCAGGATGTCGCGCCACCGTTCCAACGGGAGGAAGTATTCCACCTCATGGAAGTTCGGGTCGTAGACCATTGGGTAGATCCGGTAGGAACGATCCATTCGCTCATGGGATCCGAGATCGACATCAGCGCCTGCGTCGACCTCGAGATACCGCTTCACGACACAGTCGTCGGCACCGGCCCCTTCAAGGTTGTACAGCCGGGCCGACTCGTCGGTCGGCATCCAGAACAGCCCGTAGTGGCGGTATATGTCGATATCGCGTTCGAACGTTTCGAGCACTTCGGCGAACGGCACGATTTCGGTCCGAGCGTGGAGGTGATATGCGGGGACGACTTTGATGGTCAGTTCGGTCATGATGCCGAGCATCCCAATCGAAGTCTGGAGGGCTGCCAGATGGTCGGGATGTGTCTGACGGGTCACCTCGACCAGTTGTCCGTTCCCGTCGACCAGCCGCGCTCCCTCGAGTGTTGCCGAGAAGGAGGGGAAGTGGCGGCCTGATCCATGTGTGGCGGTGGCAACGGAACCGGCAATCGCCTGAGTGTCGATGTCACCCTGGTTCGCCAGAGCCAGGCCCTGCTTCCACAACGGCTCGCCGAAGTCGCCGATGGTCGTCTTGGGAAGCACCCGCACCAGTCGTTGGTCGGCGTCGATGTCGACGATGCCCCGCATCGCCGACATGTCGAGGAGAACGTCGGTTTCGACGATGGGCGTGAAGGAGTGCGCCGTACCAACCGTACGAATCCTGGATCCAGCGGCGACTGCCTTGGCTACGTGTCGTTGAATCTCGGCTTCGGTCGAAACCGCCGCAACGTCGCGGGGTTCGAAGGACTGATTACCTACCCAGTTGGACCACACCGTCATGGATCGAGCTTACCTCGACCCCTAGGTTGCGAGCGGTCGAGAAGCGCTGGCTAGTTGTTCGCTCTCCGGGTGTCCGAGAGCTCGCCCGGCTGGTGTACCGAAGGGCAAGGTCTGGCCGCGAACCTCTTTTTGTGGCTAGGTTTGTTTGTCTAGGCCCCAGCGGCAATCTGCCCCGTGCCTCCAACTCAAAGGAATACGAACCATCATGGTGAAGATATTTGTACCTCAAGCCATTTCGGAAGTTGCCCTCGACAAGCTACGGCAGCTCGGCGAGGTGACGATGTACTCGGGGACAGATGGGCCAATGCCGCACGACGAGATCATGGCCGCCGTGGCGGACAAGGACATTCTGTACGCGATGGGGGAGGTGGAGTTTGATGAAGAGGTGATCAACGCGGCCCTCCCGCTCAAACTCGTAGCCGCCATGCATATGAAGGCGACGTTCGTGGATCAACAGGCCTGCACCCGTCGGAATGTTCCGGTGTGCGGCCTCCCGCAATTTGTTAGCAAGACAGCCGCCGAATTCACCTTTGCGTTACTCATGGCCACGGCCTGGCGTCTCCCTGAGGCCGGCCAGTTTCTTCGGGATGGGAAGTGGACCCAGAATCAGTCGACGGCGTTTCTCGGTACTCGTTTGTTCGGCAAGACCTTGGGCATCGTGGGTATGGGCACCATTGGAGCCCAGGTCGCCAAGCGAGCGGCCGCCTGCGAGATGCGCATTATCTACAACAAGCGCACCCGACTGACCCCGGCTGAAGAATTCGTGTTGGGCAACGCCGAGTACCGGTCGATCGAGGATCTCTTCATGGAATCGGATTTCATATCCCTGAATCCTGCCCTCACCGTTGAAACTCGAGGGTTGGTTGGCGAGGAGCTCATATCGCTGATGAAGCCGAGTGCCATCCTTATCAATACTTCCCGGGGTCCGGTTATTGACGAAGGTGCGTTGGAGACTGCCTTGCGTGAGGGACGCATCCGGGGTGCCGGTCTCGACGTGTTTGAAACCGAGGTACCCGAGCCCAACCCGGGTCCGCGTCCCGGCCTCTACGATCTCCCGAATGTTGTGTTGACCCCACATATCGGATCGGCCGCTCGCGAAACGCGCGACGAGATGGCCTTACGAACCGTGCACAACATCGAACGTTTCCTCGAGGGGAAGCGCCCGTTCGACATTCTCAACCCCGAGGTTTACGGCGAAGCTGCCCGCCAGGACGAGGCGATCGGATAGCAGGTACCCAATAGCCGTTGGGCACATGCCAGGTCGCTGATCTCGAACTCGGGCCGTCTGTGCCCGAGTTCGAGCTTTGAGATAGGCGCCGGCCGCTCGTGACCTTCGCCCCCTTCTACCGGGCCGAGATCAATGTTCCCATGTCGATAGTCGGGGATTCCCAACCGATGGGATTCGAGGCGCCCATCCGTCTCGCAAACCACCGACGAAGGAGGAGCCATGCCAGACATGAACGGCAAGGTGGCGTTGGTCACTGGGGCCGGGAGCGGTATCGGAAGGGCGACGGCCTACGCCTTTGCCAGATACGGAGCCAAGGTAGCGGTCGCCGATCTTGACAAGTTGGGTGGCGTTGCCACCGAAGAGCACATCAACTCCACCGGTGGGGAAGCGATCTTCATCGAGGTTGACGTTTCCCAAGAGATGCAGGTCAAAGACATGGTCGATCAGACCGTGGCCGCATTCGGACGTCTCGACTATGCCCATAACAATGCGGGAATCGACGGCGAGCAAGCCTTGCTTGCCGATCAGACAACCGAAAACTGGAACCGGGTAATTGCCGTCAATCTGTCTGGTGTCTTCTTCGGCATGAAGTATGAGATCCCCGCCATGCTCAAGCAGGGCAAGGGCGCCATCGTCAACACGTCTTCGGTCGCCGGCCTCAAGGGTTTCGGCAACATCGCCCCGTACGTCGCCTCCAAGCACGGTGTCGCCGGGCTCACGAAGTCGGCAGTCGCTGACTATGGAACCTCGGGTATTCGGTTCAATGCCTTGTGTCCCGGAGTGATCAACACTCCTATGGTGGCCGGTTTCATGGAGGAGAACCCCGAGCTGATCGACGCCGTCATCGGCAACACGCCGATGGCCCGGGTTGGCGAACCTTCCGAAATGGCGGAAGTCGTTGTGTGGCTCTGCTCGGATGAGGCGTCCTATGTGAACGGTCATACGTTCGCAGCCGATGGGGGGTTGATGGCGATCTAGGGCGCCACTAAGACGAACGTAGATTGCCTTCGGGCGGACCGACCTGTCAGCCTTGGTCGCTGATCGAAACAAGACGGTAGGCAGCCACTGGTTCAGCTTTGCCTTTGGCGTCGATCGGCTGGATTTGCTCGGCAGTAACGACATGTCGCACCAGGTCGTAGGTGGTCGCTCCCATCAGGATCTCGCCGGGCTCGGTGGCAGTTTCGAGGCGGGCTGCCACATTCACGGCGTCGCCGATAGCCGTGTAGTTGCGCAGCTCGTCGCTGCCGATGTTGCCAACCAACGCTGAACCGGTATTGACCCCGATTCGGAACTGGGGCCAGTCGGGCCGATCCCGAATCAGCTCGCCGATGGCCTGCTGCATTCGGTAGGCGGCGCGTACGGCGCGTACGGCGTGGTCCGGTTGGAGAATCGGTGTGTTGAAAACGGCCATGACGGCGTCACCTACGAACTTGTCGACGGTTCCACCTTCGTCGAGCAGAATCGGCACAACTGTCGTGAAGTATCGATTGAGAAGATCGACGACATCGCCGGGGTGTTGGACGCCCTCGGTGTATGAGGTGAATCCCCGCAGGTCGGCGAAGAGCACGGTGGTTTCCACCATCACGCCACCCAGTTCGGCATTCTTCGGGTCATTGAGGAGCCGGGTAGCGATCGCCGGTGACACGTAGCGGCCAAACAGGCGCCGCAGATCGCGATAAACGACCAGGTTTCCCAGCGCCATGCCGAGGTGGTCAGCGAACGATTGCACGAGGTCTTGATCCTTGCTGCCTCCAGTGCCCGGAGCCATATGGAGCGTGCCGAAGCGGCGGTCGTGAAAGGTCACCGGGCAGGCTTCGCTTGGCCCGGATTCGTCGGGGCCGGGTACGAACCGGATCTCTACTCCCATGGCCCCACCCAGGGCCTCGGCTGCCAGGTCACCTAGTTGGGCCTCCGTAACGTCATCGAGCGGTTGTCGTGAAATGGTCGCCATGGCGGCCAGCACACCGGACTGGCGTCGTTCGGTTGCCACCGCCGCGGCGGCGTCCTCGAGAATGTCGGTTTGCCCGATCGAAAGGCCGAACTGCTCGCCGAGGCTTCGGGCGGCGAGTTGGGCATCGGCCGAAGACGCGGTCGTTGCAATAGCCGAGACCAACTGTTCAAGGGCGCTGCGGAATTCAGATTTTATTTCCTCGACGGTGCTGGCCAGTGCCACCGACGAGAACAGTGCTCCGGGTCGTCCCTCACGCCGGAACTGGACATACGAAGCGTATGCGACATATCCGTAACTGACGAGGATGACGACATGCCACGTCCACCACGAGAGCTGCCATGGTCGAGCGAGGCCGACGAGAACCACCACCTCAGCCAGCAACACCAGTGAGGTAACCAAAGCCATCGCTACCGGTGAGGGTCGGGACCGGTAGACGAGGTAGTAGCGGAAGGCCGCCACCAGGAACAGTGCCACACCGATGGCTTCGAGAGGCAAGAAGAAGTCAGAAAGTCCCGATTCTTCGAGCGAAACTCCGAGTGGTGCGATGTCGTTCACGCTGAGATACAGCCACGCAGCCGCAATCGCCAGGACCCCGATTGTCAGCTGTGTTCGGGAGCGGACGATCGCCACCGATCGTGACTCCGACCACTCGAGGGAAGACAAAGCGGCGAGGATGGCTGCCACGAACAGGCCGGCCGGCATAGCGAGCGAAAATCCGAGGTTGGCGCCCCCGGCGAGCAGCTTGGGAGTAGCCAACGCATGGACCCCAAAGAAGGCTGCACTCACCGAATACGACAAGGACATCAGGAATAGTCGTGCGTCGTTGCGAGCTTGAGCCTCTCGTCCAATGCGGGTGGCGAGTATGAGGTTGGCGAAAGCCACGATGGCGACCAACCAGAAATGGGTCGGGTTGTGTTGCCATTTGGCGTCGACCGATGGGGCGGCGAGTAACACTGAGGCGAAGGCCGGAGCCAACGCCATGTGCAGGACCCAGACAACGGTGCCTGGCCAGGCGATTGAACGGTTTG
>CAJQPD010000097.1 GCA_905480085.1 uncultured Acidimicrobiia bacterium | reverse complement strand
CATTCGCCCGTGACGTCACGGAGCGACTCATCAAGGCGCTCGACGAAGGGATCCCGGCGAGAGCGGTTGGTTTTACTGCCGACGAGCGTGCCTCGCTATGGGACGCACAGCTCATCACGATCAAGCCGGTCCTCTTCATTGCCAACGTTGACGAACCCGGTCTCGGCGGCAATGCATATACGGCGCTGGTGCAGGAAATCGCCTCCGAGCAGGGGGCGGGTTGCATCATCCTGTGTGCTCAGGCTGAGGCCGACATCGCTGAACTGCCCGAGGAGGAGCGTCCGGAATTCCTTGCTGAGTTGGGACTTGAGGAGCCGGGTCTGGCGGTGCTCGCCCGGGCCGCCTATTCGTTGTTGGGGCTAGAGACCTACTTCACGGCTGGCGAAAAAGAGATTCGAGCGTGGACGGTCAAAGCTAAGACCAAGGCCCCCCAGGCAGCGGGCGTCATCCACTCCGACTTCGAACGCGGCTTCATTCGCGTTGAGGTGTATCGCATCGAGGACATGCTTGAACTCAGATCGGAAGCAGCTCTCAAGGCGGCCGGGAAAATGCGCGTGGAGGGCAAGGAGTACACCGTGGTCGATGGTGACGTGATGCATTTTCGATTCAACGTATGAGTACCGTGTCATTCATGCGTCGTGTTTTCGTTGCAGTTCTTGTGCTGGTGGGCGGTTGCGCTTCGGCCGTGACCACCACCACCGGCGTTGTCTCTCTGCCGACCACCACAGTCGGGTCGACCAGCACGCCTCCGTCGGGTCCCACCACGACGGGGGTGGTTGTCCCGGACGAGGGTGACGGGCCAGCAGCGGATCCCCCAAGTGGTGATGTGTTTGTTTCAACCGACCTCGAGCGGTTCCGATCGTCGACCGAGATTCTGTTGAGCCGGGACGAGTCCGGTACCGATGTGATCATTTCCTCGCACATCGCTTCTGCGTACAGTCGCGAGCCCGCCAGTATCGAGGCGACCATCACCTCAGGTGAGCGGGTGGCGCATGTCATCGGCATCGGTGAAACCTTCTGGATTGATGATGGATCGGGATGGCAACAGAACCCGGCGGCCGAGCAGGTGTTGGGCCTGACCAGCGTCACCGCCCTCACCCCGGACAGCTTGACGCCTGTGCTGGCTCAGTTGACCGACGTCGGAGTCGAAGACGTGAATGGGCGGCCTGCGACGCATTATCAAGGTGGCACGTCCGACGTGCAGACCTGGCTTGGTGGCTCGCCTGAGCTTGATCAGTTCTCGAGTCTTGATATCGGATCGATCGACGTCTGGATCGACGAGGCGGGCTTTGTCAGCAAGGCTGCCTATGCCTTCGGAGGAACTCGACTCAACTCTTCTGTGACGGAGTACTACCGGGCATCGTTCGAGCTTTATGACTTCGATGGCGACTTTGAGATAACGCCGCCGATCTAGACACAGATCATGCACCCCGGTAGTGGGGGGGACGTTTCTCCAGGAAGGCGGCGATTCCTTCGGCTGTATCGCGGCTACGAGACATCTCGGCATTGTTCCGCGCCTCGGACTCCATCTGCGTCTCAAGGGACTCACCGAACGTCGCTAGCAGCATTTGCTTGACCCGCCCGTGGGCCAGCGTCGGTCCGCTGGCGAATTCCTTGCCAAGCGCAACTGCCTCGGCAAGTAGGTCGTCATCGGCGACCACCCGGGTGATCAACTGCCAATCGAGCGCCTCGGCTGCCGTCAGTACCCGGTTGGTCAGCATGAGTTCGGCCGCCCGGCGGAGTCCGACGGCCCGGGGCAAGAAGTAGGTCGAACCGCCATCAGGAGATAGCGCCGATCTGGTGTACGCCGAAACAAATTTGGCTGATTCGGCAGCGAGGATCAGGTCCCCGACCATGGCGAGGCTGAAGCCACCACCGCCTGCCGTTCCGTTGACAGCGACGATCACCGGTGCGTTCATCCTGGCGAAACGCGAGATGGCCCCGTGGAGATAGATCGTCATCTCCTTGAGCAAGTGCGCCATGCTTTCGGCGGCTATGAACGTTTTCAAATCCCCACCAGCGGAGAACATCTTGCCGCGCGCCGCGATCAGGACCGCCCGGATTTCGGGGTTCTCGTCACACTCGATGGCGGCCTGCATGAGCTCGCGGCTCATGGTGAGGTTGATGGCGTTGGCCGACTCAGGTCGGTTTAGCGTGATGGTGGCCAGGTGGTCGGAAACGTCAAAGAGCAGGGTCTCAAAGTCCATGATCCGAACTTAGCGCAGCCATTCGGTCAGGGCGTTGTCGCGAGCTCGTCGACCATGAGGCTGGCATAGGTAGATATGTCAAAGGTTGGGTTGATTGACCATCGAATGCTCAGTCCATTGAGGGCCCCGAGCAGGATCTCCATGCGGTCACCGGCTAGGGACCGTGGTACGTCAGGATGTTCTCGCACATAGGCATTCGTGAATCGTTCGACACGCTGTTCGTGATGCCGCTGGATGCGTCCGGCGAGGTGGTCCTGGGTGAGGGCGGCCGTAACGGCCAAATGGGCGTAGACCCTCCCGAGTTCTGGGTCTTTGATGACAAAACCGGTGTACGCATCGACGAGAGCTTCGACCGTGTCGTTTCCCTCTCCGTCCGGGTCGGGATCGAACGTGCTGATCGCATCTCGGACGACGGTCAGGACCGCCTCGTCCTTGGTGGGGAAGAGGTTGTAAAACGAACCGGCCTGGATGCCTGCCGCAGCGCAGATTCCCTTAACGGTGATTGCCTCGAAGCCGAACTCGCTGAGGAGTCGACGAGTCGCCTCCAGGATCTTGCCTTGGGTTTCCAAACCGACCTTATAACGAGCCATCGAGTTTCCATCGTAGGTGGTCAAGGCAGCCCGTGCCGAAGCCGATATAGACAATGTGTCGAGAATTTGACCAACTCGATAAATTTGAGTTAATCAACAAAATTGAGTGTATACTAAAAATTGACCGTTCCGCGACGTGAAGGCCTCCGATGAGCCATTACAAAGCCAACCTGCGAGACCAGGAATTCAACCTGTTTGAGGCGAATCCGATCACCGACTATCTCGAGTCGTTTGGTGACATGGATGAGGATACGGCCCGGATGATTCTGCGCGAGGTCGAGCGACTGGCCGTCGGACCGTGGGGCGATTCCTTTGTCGCCACAGATCGGTACGAACTCAAGCTGGTCGATGGGGAAGTGGTGCTTCCCGATGAACTCAAGCGATCGATCGACGCATATCGCGAAGCTGGCTGGGGAAGAATCTCAATGCCACCTGAACTCGGCGGAGCAGGCGCCCCTCCGTCGTTGACCGCCGCCACGATTGAACTGTTGTGTGGCTCCCAACCGACCGCCTACTTCTACGCCATCGGCGAATTGATGGCCCGGGTTTTGTTCGAAGAAGGTACTGAAGAGCAGCAGAAGATTGCTCACTACATGCTCGATCGAAACTGGGGCGGCACGATGGTGCTGACCGAACCCGACGCCGGTTCCGACGTAGGGGCGGGGACGACGAAAGCCGTACAACTCGACGGCGACATGTATGCCATCGAGGGCGTAAAACGCTTCATCACTTCTGGCGAGTTCGATTACGCCGAGAACATCATTCATTTGGTTCTGGCCCGGCCTGAAGGAGCGGGACCGGGCACGAAGGGTCTGTCGCTCTTCATGGTCCCGAAGTTTCTCATCAACGATGACGGATCTCTCGGGGATCGCAACGGTGTTTACGCCACGAACATCGAGAAGAAGATGGGGATCAAGGGTTCGACGACTTGTGAGTTGAGCTTCGGTGCCGACACTCCGGCGTATGGTTGGCTGGTCGGTTCCAAACACGATGGCATCCGTCAGATGTTTCGGGTAATCGAGCATGCCCGGATGCTCATCGGTACCAAGTCCACAGCGACATTGTCGACTGGCTATCTGAACGCCCTGGAGTATGCCAAGCAGCGAGTTCAGGGGCCCGACCTGGCAGAGGCGACCGACAAGACCGCTCCCAGGGTTGCGATTATCCGGCACCCGAACGTGCGGCGGATGCTCATGATCCAGAAGGCCTATGCGGAAGGCTTGCGAGCCCTGGTCATGTATACGGCCTGGGTTCAGGACCAGATCATACTTCACCCCGATGATCACTATCTCGACGCGCTCAACGACCTGCTGCTGCCGATGGTCAAGGGTTATTCGTCCGAGAAGGCCTATGAACTACTTGCCACCTCGCTTCAGGTATTCGGAGGGTCCGGGTTCACGATGGACTATCCAATCGAGCAATACATTCGAGACTCGAAGATAGACACCGTATATGAGGGAACTACCGGGATCCAGGCCATGGACCTGTTCTTCCGAAAGATCGCTCGCGACCAGGGGGCAACACTCACTCGTATCTCAGCTCAGATTGTCGAATTCGTGAAGGGGGGTGGCGACGAGGACGCGTTGTCGACAGAACGCGAGTTACTCGGCAAGGCGCTCGATGATGTTCAGGGCCAAATTGGAGTGCTGGTTGGTCACCTGATGGCATCGATGCAAGAGCGGACCGAAATTTACAAGGCCGGGTTGCACCTCGACGGGCTACTGGAGTCACTCTCTGAAGTGGTCATTGGCTGGCTGTTGTTGCGCCATGCCGAGATCGCCGCAGCCAAGCTACCGGTGGCGACGGGAGATGACGTCGCCTTCTACGAAGGCAAGGTGGCAAGTGCCCGGTTCTTCGTTCGGCACGTTCTACCGGGGATTGCCACCCGGCGAGCTGAAGTCGAGGCCGAGGACGGCGCGTTGATGACTCTTTCTGACGAGGCTTTCTAGGGCTCTTCGTAGATCGGGGCGGGTTCGAAACTGTCCAGGATCGCAAAGGCCTGGTTACGCACTTCGTCGTCTACGTCGACCCCAAGTCCTATGACGATGTCGAATGGCACGCCGTTGTGGAACCGACTGCCTGCCCGTACTTCGGCCTCGACTCCTTCGAGGCACCCATTGGCGACCGAGGAGGAGACGACTGGCACGTCATCGGGGCCCAGGTGGGTCAGCCATGTACGACTCGGCGTAGATCGGGCAATCGCGACGGATACAAAGGCGTCGTCCGCCCCGATCTGGCGAAGGCGCCCAATCGGATACCCGTCGCATCGGTCGTCGGTGCTGGGGGCTGAGAATGTGGCAACCGATACGAGCCCTGACATCAGGTCGGACCCTTCCTGGTCTGTTGGTGTCCATCCGGCGGGATAGGCGTATTGCCAATCGTCGATTAACGCCACGGACCATGTCGTAGAGCGTATTGCCAGGATCTCCACCTGGTCGAGGAATGCATCGTCAACGGTTACGGTGATTTCGTCAGGCATTGAGACGATATTGACGGTCAGTGGCGCTGCGAATGGCTCTCCGGGAATCAATCGGTAACGTCGAGCCGTTCTTCCCGGACCGAACGTCGAGCCGGCCATGCCGGGTTTTGAGTAGAAGGCCAATGGTGGAGCCAGACTCACTACCAGGTTGCCGCGAATGTCGGTGGGGGTGATCAAGTCGGCGATTGCTTCTGGTGTCAGGTCTGAATCTGGTGGGACGCTCACCGAGAAACGTTGGTAGCCGCCCATTACTCGGATCATCTGCCCTTCGACAGCCACCGTTGGTGCTTGTCGACGAGTTGAGGTGGACCAGAGCTGGCGACCAAGGGGATGAGCGGGACCAAGCGTCATAGCGGAGGCGATGTCCAGGTAGTTCTGCCGGGGTAGGCCGTCAATCGCAAACATCGCACCGTCGCCCAGCCATCCAACGATCGTTTCTGGCGGCGAGGTTGGACAGAGGGCATTGAACTCGAGATCGTAGAAAGTGTCCTTTACGCGATCCACTGCCGCGCAACCACCGAACAAGAGATTGTCGGTCTTGTACGCGCGGCCCGAACCGGTTTCGACGACGAGAACCGGTTCGGACCGATCAAGCGAGTCGGTTTGGAAGACCAACTTTTGAATACCGACGGGGAGATCGTCCCAGCCAATGGCAGGGCCACCGGAGCTCATTACGAGAGAGACTTCCTCAGGGTCGAAGATGTTCGCCCCGGGTGCGGGAGTCTGGGTTGACACTCCGCCGACCGGGATCCAGGCGTCAGCAATCCATTCGGCACGGTCAAGGATGGTCGGATCGAGGCCGGCTTCGCGGAGCAGGTTCCCGGCCGCAATGAGGCTGCGGCCGCTCAGGTCAGGCATGACGGCGATTGGCAGCGGAGGCGGACTGGTGATGTCACTAGCTGATTCAACCGGCGACCCGATCGACCCGAGGAGCACCATGGCGACGACCGTGGCACACACGGCTCCCACTATCGTCGACAGACGTGCCTTGGGTCGCTCAGGGGGATCGTCATAGAGGATGCGTTGGTCGGTTTGGCTCACAGAACCAATTGTATGGCCGGGCTTCGTTTACCGTTCATCGAAGCCCGTCGTATGTCGGAGCAAGTTCGAGGGTGTCGAGGATCGCCAGGGCCTCCTGGCGGGTCGCTTCGCTGGCGTCGGTTCCGAATGCAATCACGATGTCGAGAGGCTCCCCGTCGTAGAACCGGCTACTTGTCCGGACCTCGACACCGATCCCGTCGAGACAGTCCAGGTTGGAATCGAGGGCCGATACGGGAGGCACGTCGTCGAAGCCGAAGTGGTCGAGCCACACCCCGAAGTCAGTCGATTCGCCATGAGATACCGACACGAAGGCATCAGCTGGGCCAACTTGTCTGAGGAAGTCAACGGGGTAAAACCCACACCGTTCGCCCGGACCGCTCAACGCAAATGTTGATGCGGCGACCAAGGTAGGTTCGGACGGTTCGGCTGGTACCCAGCCCCCGGGAATGGCATGTTGCCACCTCGCGTCAAAGGACTGGATGGTGGACCATCGGGTTGGCCCCATGACGATGGTACGGGCTGTTTCGACATAGGTGGGGCTGATGGTTATCGCAGATCCGGTCTCACTCACGATCACATCGGCATTGTCGAAACGCACACTGGCTGCCCCGAAGTCCGATTCTGCACGGCCGGACCACGCAAATTTCATCGGAGGAGAAAGGTTCAGCACGAGATTTCCCCGGATATCGACCGGTTTGATGAGTGCGGCAAGCTCGTCGTTGGCGGTCGAGTCTGGATTCCAGAGGAAGTACTCCTCATACCCACCGGACACCCGTATCCCGTTTTCCTCCACAGCCACCGTTGGTGCTCGACGCACGCTCCCTACGAACGATTGAATGTCCCAGAACTGGGATTCGACTTGCAGTAGCGTCGTTGAGTTTTTGTGCTCCTGGCGGGGCAGTCCCTCGATGGCGTACATGCCGCCGTTGGGCGTCCACCCGACGATGGTCTGAGGCGGGCCGACCTGGCACAGTCCATCGAAGAGGCGGTCATAGAACATGTTCCTTGCCAATTCGATCGCGCTGCATGGCCCGAACAGCAGATCGTCTGTCTTGTAGGCGCGTCCGGATCCGGTCTCAACTACGAGCACTGGTTCGGATCGATCCGGTGTGTATTGGGCAGCCACCAAATCTTGAAGGTCGACGGGAACGTCGTCCCAACTGATGACCGGACCGCCAGCGCTCATGATCAATGAGACCTCGTTGATGTCGAAGACTTCTGCACCGGGAGGCGGGGATTGCGAAGACACGAAACCGGCTGGAACGTCAGGGTTGGCGAGCCATTGCGCCTGGCTGACGATCGTGGAGTCAAGGCCGGCATCGCGAAGGCGATCGACGACATAGATGAGGTCACGGCCGGCCAGGTCGGGCATGATGGCGAGTGGCTGTTGGGCTGGCGCGGTGATTCCCGGAAGCGCATCGGATGGTATATCGACCGGCGAGCCGACCGACCCGAGGAGAACTAACGCGACGATAACGGCCGCTCCGGCCGCGACCAGGGCCCCGACTTTGGTAGCGGGACTTTCGGCGTCATCCTCAAGAACGATTCGATCGTTGTGTGAGCTCACCGCACGATCTTAGGGGAGCAGCTCTTCAAAAAAACAGGAAGTCTCGATCTGCACCTTGCGCTGCAGTTCGGCACGCAGGTTGAGTTGGGTGCCCTGCTGGGACTCTATCCACGTGTTGCGTAGCCAACTGTCGATCATGAGTTTGTCCGGGTAGCTGATCCCGAAATCAGCCGACACGCGGAATCTGCCGGGGTCGGCAGCGATTTCGGCGATCAAACAATCGACCTCGGCGAGTTGCTCGGTTGTGAGGGCCGAAGCCAGCGCGACCCGTCCGTGATCGGGCCACCGATCGGGAACGTCGACGAGCCAGGTAAGAAGCCAACCCACCCCTCCAACCACTAGAGCGATGATCAGGATGTGGCGACCAAATTTGATCAGCCGTGCCCGCATACGGGCTTAACGGTAGTGGGTGCCCGGTCGTTCCGTTGCGCTATGGGTGGGCCAAACTGCGGGTGCGAACCATGATGCAGGGACCGGCCAGGTACTCGAAGTCGTGACGGTTGAGGTAGTCGATGATGGCTGTGCTCTCGCTGCCAGGTTGGTACCAGATGCATCTGTAGCTCAGCTCATCGGCCTGCCTGGCGATGTCGATACCGACGTTGGAAGGCACGACCACGTTGATGATGTCGGGGGGTTCCGGGAGATCTGCCAGGGTGGCGTAGGCACGATCGCCGTCGACCGTAACCCTCGTCGGATTGACGGCAAAAACCCGGAAACCTTTGTGCTTGAGATCGCGGTAGATCTTTCCCCCGAATTTGAAGGGGTCGTCCGTCGCTCCGACGATTGCGATGACAGTCTTTGGGTCGGTCAAAAGATCGTCGAAAGTTGGCATGCCTTGGAGGTTACCGATACTGGGCGGCGAACTCGGCCAACTCATTCATTTGATCGGCAACTTCCGGTGGAGCGCCTTGGGGCAGGGCGAACACCGCCCTGGCGAAGCCAGCTTCGATCAGTGGCTCGACGTATTTCGGTTCGGGGCGAACCGAAAAGACCCCGAGTTCGATGGTGGCCGGGTCTCGTCCCGCGTCTTCGCATGCCTGGCGGAGGTTGACAACCTGGTCGAGGATCGGGGTCCGGCTGGCGATTGGCATCCAGCCGTCGCAAAACTCGATGATGTGTTGGAACGTCTTCGGACCACCTGACGAACCGAGAATTACCGGCGGATGTGGCTTCGTGACCGGCTTCGGCCATGACCAACTCGACGAGAAGGTCACATGATCGCCGGTGAACGACGCTTCGTCTTTGGTCCACAACTCTTTCATGGCAAGGATCTTTTCACGGACCATCGCCCGGCGGTCGGTGTAGCGCACGCCATGGTTGGCCATCTCTTCCTTGTTCCAGCCGTATCCGATGCCGAACAGCAGGCGACCGTTGGAGATCACGTCGAGGGAAGCGACCTCTTTGGCAAGCCAGATCGGGTCGCGCTGGGCGACGAGGGTGATGCCGGTGCCGAGCTTGAGTGTTGTCGTGACGGCCGCCGCGGCGGTCAGGGCGACGAATTGGTCGTGCGTCCTCCAATAGTGCTCCGGAAGGGGGGGTGCGCCGTCCCGGCCACCCCAGGGAGTGGTGCGATCGATGGGGATGTGGCTGTGCTCGGCAAACCAGAGAGATTCAAAGCCGAGTGATTCGACTCTTTTCGCCAACTCGATCGGCTGCATGGTCGTGTCGGTGGGGAAGATGTCGACGCCAAAATCCATGCCGACACCTTACCAACCCCCCGAACGCTGGAACCCTGGGTTGAACCCTGGGTTTGTACCCCCCGGATTCCGATAGCTGGAGCCCTCAGAACGGTCGTCGGGAGCGAATTCTCGCTACCGTTGAAACATGACGACCACCTCGATCCGGACGTGCCCGCTGTGTGAAGCCACCTGCGGGTTGGAACTCACCATCGAAGGCGGTTCCGTCAAGGTCATCCGGGGTGACCAGGAGGACGTCTTTTCCCACGGATTCATCTGTCCGAAAGGCGCTACGCTCGGTCGTCTGCACGAGGACCCTGACCGGCTCCGCCATCCGCTCATCAAGAGAAACGGTGAGTTTGTCGAGGTCGGTTGGGACGAGGCCATCGCTGCGGCAGGCGCAGGTATACGACGGATCATTGACGAGCATGGCGCCCCGTCGGTAGCTGCCTACGTCGGTAATCCCAACGTTCACAACCTGGCCGGCAGCCTGTACTTGAGACCCCTTCTCAAAGCCCTCGGTAGCCCGAATGTGTTCTCGGCCTCGACCGTCGATCAGATGCCCAAGCACGTCTCGAGTGGTGCCATGTTTGGCAACCCGGATCTGATCCCGGTGCCCGACATCGACCGGACCGACTACCTCCTCATGCTCGGTGCCGATCCGTACGAGTCGAACGGTTCACTCGCCACGGCCCCCGACTGGCCTGGCCGGATGGAAGCCATTCAGGACCGCGGTGGCAAGATCGTCACGGTTGACCCGCGCAAATCCAAGACCGCCAGGGCCTCGGACGAACACGTTTTCATCCGCCCGGGCACCGACGCCGCCTGGTTGGCGGCGCTCGTCACCACTGTGCTTGGAGGTGGAGGTTCGGATCTGCCCAACTTCATGACCGGACTCGCCGAGGCGAAAGCGGCGCTGGCCATCTTCACCCCTGAATCGGTCGCTGCCGCGACAGGTATTCCTGGCGACATAACCCGTCGGATTGCGGCCGAGTTCTCCAACGCGCCGCGTGCGGTTGCCTACGGCCGGATGGGCACCCACACGACCGAATTCGGAACGCTGGCCTCCTGGCTGGCAGATCTCCTCAACGCGGTCACCGGTAATCTCGATGTACCAGGTGGAGCGATGTTCCCGTTGGCCGCCATAGTCACCCCCAAGGCGCAAGCCGGAGGGCGGGGTTTCCAGACCGGCCGTTACCGGTCCCGGGTTGGTGACCATCCAGAGGTTCGCGGCGAAATGCCGTCGGTGGCGCTCGTCGATGAGATTGAAACGCCCGGTGAGGGTCAGGTGCGTGCGTTACTCGTCGTTGGGGGCAACCCGGCCCGCTCGATTCCTGATTCCGAGCGGGTTGAAGCGGCTCTCGACCGACTCGAGTTCATGGTGGCGGTGGATGTGTATCTCACCGAGACCGCCCGCCATGCCGATGTTGTTCTACCGCCGCCATCGGTTCTGGAGCGTGCTCACTTTGATGTTGCGTTCACCTCTTTGATGGTGCGCAATACCGCCAACTACTCGCCACCGACGTTTCCCAAGCCGGAGGGTCATCCGTCCGAGTGGGAAATCCTCCTCGGCCTCGCCGCGGCGATTCAAGGCACCGATCTGAGCGTCGAACACATGGATGAAGCCGGGGCGGCCGCCTTGCTGGCCAAAGCATTGACCAACCCGGCCTCGCCGGCGTTCGGAACCGATCAGGTGATCGCCTGGGATCAGGTCTCGCGTTTTACCGGGCCGCAACGCATTCTCGATATTCGTCTCCGGACCGGACCGTATGGGGACGGATTCGGGACCAACCCGGGCGGTCTGAGTCTGCAAAGGCTTATCGATCATCCCCACGGCATCGATCTCGGGGCGCTTGAGCCTCGTCTGCCTACCGCCTCGAACAACTCCGATGGCCTGGTCCATCTCGCCCCTCCCCAGTTCCTGGCCGATCTACCCCGACTCGCCACGATTCTTGACGGTTCTACCGACACCTTTGTCCTGGTGGGGCGTCGTCAACTTCGGTCGAACAACTCATGGATGCACAACATCGAGGTATTGGTGAAAGGCAAAGACGGCTGCACGCTGCTTATGCATCCAGCCGACGCCGATTCCCTCGGCGTGGTGGCCGGCGAGTCGGTTTCGGTGAGGTCGGACGCCGGTGAGGTCCGCGCACCGGTCGAGTTGTCCGATGACATGATGCGGGGCGTCGTGTCCTTGCCGCACGGTTGGGGCCATGACGAGCCCGAAGCCCGTCTCTCCGTGGCGGCGAGACGCCCCGGGGTGAACTCCAACGTGCTGTCAAACCGTACGGCGGTCGACCCGCTCTCCGGGAACGCCCGGCTGAACGGCATCCCGGTCGAGTTAGCCCGGGTGAGTTGAAATCGCCTCGCTACGACATCTAGCGGCAACCCTGGCACTTTTGTTGACGGTTATAGCTTGCGGTGGCACCGATACGGCTCAGATCGAAGGTCTCTGGTTGTTGGATTCGGTCGCAGTCGAAGGGGTGTTTCTGGACCTCGCGCCCGACCTCTCTGCTCGCAACGATCTGGGCGTGCCCGCCTGGTTTGACTTTACAGAGGACGGCAGGTTCAAGGGGAACGGGCCATGCAACGCGATATCGGGTGACTTCGAATTTGACGGAACCCGGTTGACCACCTCTGACGCTTTTCATACCCTGGCCGGGTGTCTCTCTGAGGGAGACTCGATCGATAGGTTCGAGGCCATGGTTTTTGATTCGCTGGCAGGTGCTGATGTGCACTTCTCAAGCAAGGTGCGCATGCAGTGGCAAGCGGACAACGCGATCCTGACCTTCCGGCGCCAAACGTGAGGTATTCGACCTGGTTCAAGTGGATTAAGAAGCGGATCGTCAGTCTGATTGTTCTGGTCCTGGCCATCATCATCGCCACTGCCGTCCTCATCGGTGTCTTCTGGGGATTGAACGGCGAGCTACCGCCGATCCTCGACCCCGAGCGGGCTGATGTGAAAACCCAGCTTGCCGACTTTTCGGTAAGTACCGACTTGCTTTTCGCCTACAACAGCGCCGAGCTTCAACCGGAAGCCCTCCAACGACTCGATGTCATCTCCGCCTATCTGGCGGACCATCCGTCCTATCCCATCGTGGTGGCCGGGCATGCCGACTCGACGGGGGAGCCCGACTACAACCTGGCGTTGAGCCAAGCCCGTGCCGAGGCGGTCGTTCTCTACTTGCTGAGTGCCGGCGTGGCCAACTCGCTTGAATCGATTGGGTATGGCGATACCGAGCCAATCGCCACCAATGCCACGGAGGAGGGGCGGGCCGCCAATCGGCGAGTCACGTTTGAAATCGCTGGCTGATCAAATAGAGAATTTGTCGATGACTTCGGCGAAGCTCTCCAGCGAGCCGGGTCTGTGCAGGTTGGCGATCGCCACGATGGCGGTGTCCACGCCGGCCTCGGCCAATTGGCTGAACCGGTGGATGTTGTCGTCAACGGTCCCTCCGGAGAATGGACCCAACAGAGTTTCGACATCCATGCCCATGGCAGAAGCTTCGGACTCAAGCTCCTGTTTGGTCGCATAGACGAACGTCGGGGACAGATGGGTAACTTCGATCTCTGCCCGATTACGCCCGACAGTCTCACAGTGAGCCTCAAGCACCGACAGCTTGTGGCGAACCGCGTCCGCATCACCCATCAGGTTGCAGGCGTCGGCGTACCGAGCCACCAACTTGAGGGTCCGCTTCTCACCGCTCCCACCCACCAGGATCGGTATGTGTTCCTGAACCGGTCGCGGGTAGGCCATCGCTTCAGGAATGCTGATGGCTTTGCCTTCAAACGATTTGGCTCCGGAACCCCACAAGACCGGGAGGGCTTGAAGGGCATCTTCGAGAAGGTCGAGGCGTCCTCGGTCAGATGGATACTCGAACCCGTACGCTTCATGCTCCTGTTTGAACCAGCCGGCACCGATGCCACAGATCGCCCGTCCATTTGAGAGGACATCAAGGGTGGAGACGATCTTGGCGAGCAAGCCGACGTTGCGATAGGTGAGTCCGGTAACCAGGGTGCCAAGTCTGATCGTATCGGTCACTCCGGCCAGCCAGGCGAGGGTGGTGTACGCCTCCAGCATGTCGCTCCAGGCAGGACCCACCTGGGGGATTTGGCGGAAATGGTCCATCACCCAGAGGCTCTCGAAACCGGCGGCTTCGGCCCGTCGGGCGATGGCGGCGAGGGTGTCCGGCGTCGATACGTCCCCCCATTCGAAGTTCGAAATCTGCAACCCGAAGCGCAGATTCCTGGTGGGCGAAGCGCTCCCGGGTGACCACCCTCCCAACGAGACGGGTGTTACTTCCCCGGCCGGATACACGGTTGCGAACCCCTCCGTTTCGAGGAGCGGTCGGGTCTCCGTGTAGCGGGCGATCTGGCTATCGAGGACGTTGGGGGGGATGCTGCGGCTACGCCGTTTGTTGCGGTCCCGGCAGGTTTTGGCGTCGGTGTCGAAGATAATGGCAATACAGGGCATTTCGGCCGCCGTGGCCTTGTCCCGCCACCGCTGGCGGTCTTCGGTGTTGAGACCAAGGGTGTCGATGACCGTTACGAGGCCGCGCTTTAGGCGGGCGTCAACTATCGAATCAAGTACCGCGAACGCGTCCGCCGACGCTTTTTGATCG
>CAJQPD010000096.1 GCA_905480085.1 uncultured Acidimicrobiia bacterium | reverse complement strand
CAAACAAGCCGAGTACGTTCTCCAAACCGTCGCCAAACGCGGCATCCGGTTTATCCGCCTGTGGTTCACCGACGTACAGGGGTTCCTTAAATCAGTGGCCATAAGCCCGGCAGAGCTCGAAACGGCTCTTACCGAGGGAATGACCTTCGACGGATCGTCGATCGACGGGTACGCCAGGGTTCACGAAGCCGACATGATCGCCAAACCGGATCCGACCACGTTCCAGATCTTGCCGTGGCGGGAACCAGAAGGCGTCGCCCGGATCTTTTGCGACATTCATCACACCGACGGCACTCCATTCGCCGGCGATCCTCGCAATGTACTGCGCCGGAACCTCCGGGAAGCCAACGAGCTGGGTTATGCGTTCTATGTCGCGCCAGAGTTGGAGTTCTTCTACTTTGCCGATTCAGGTCCTGAACCCAAGGTCCTCGACCACGGCGGCTATTTCGACCTCACCCCGCTCGACACCGCCCAGGAGTACCGGCGCACCACTATCGAACATCTCGAGAAGTTGGGAATCCCGGTCGAACAGTCACATCACGAGGTGGCCCCGTCCCAGCATGAGATCACCCTCAGGTACGACGATGCCATGGCTATGGCCGACAACGTCATGTCATATCGGCTTACCGTCAAAGAAGTTGCCTTGGCCCATGGCATCTACGCCACGTTTATGCCCAAGCCCCTGGAAGATCATGATGGTTCGGGCTTCCACACCCACATGTCGCTCTTCAAGGGCGACCAGAACGCCTTTTATTCTGCCGACTCCGAGAACGGTTTGAGCCAGACCGCCGAGGCGTTCATCGCCGGTCTTGTCCATCACGCTCCGGCGATGACAGCCATCACCAACCAGTGGGTCAACTCCTACAAGCGCCTGGTCGCCGGATTCGAGGCACCCATCTACGCATTCTGGGCACGCAACAACCAATCGGCCCTCGTCAGGGTCCCCACGATCAAAGCCGGTAAAGCTTCCTCAACCAGAGTCGAATACCGGTCTCCAGACGCAGCGACCAACCCCTACCTGACCTTCTCGGTTCTGCTCGCCGCCGGCCTCGACGGCATACGCAACGGCCTCACACTTCCAGACGAGTTGGGGAAGAACGTCTTCGAGATGAGCGCCAGTGAGAGACGTCAACTCGGCATCCGGCGTCTGCCCGAAACGTTGTCTCACGCCCTTGACGAACTCGAGCAGTCTGAATTGATGAATCAGGCCCTCGGCGACCACGTCTTTGACTGGTTCTTACGCAACAAACGCAAGGAATGGGATGCATACCAGCACCATGTTTCCCGTTTCGAACTTGAGCGATACCTTCCGATCCTGTGAACGGTCTGGCGCTCTTTCCGGTATCCCCCAGCGCTGAGCTGGCTTCCGCCCTACGATCCGCCGCCCTCGAACCGATCCTCCTCACGCCCGAAGACCTTGACAAGACCGACGAGGCAGCCAACTGGTCGCTCGTAATCATCGAACTGGGCGACGAACCCCTGCGCCGCTTGCGCAACGCCAGACACCTCCAGGACGACACAGGTGTTCCGATCATCCTGGCCGTTCAAAAGGACCAGATCGCGCTGATCATGGACGAAGGCTTGAACCTGGCCGACTTCATTGTGCTCCCCGCCGAGCCTCTGGAGCTACGAGCCCGGGTGCGGAGACTGGCTGCCACCCTCACGACCGAGGAAATACTCCGTTACCGCGACTTGGAGCTGAACACTGCGACGTATCAGGCAATGATCGCTGACCGGCCGGCCGACCTGACGTACATGGAATATGAACTGCTCAGATTTTTTGTTGAAAACCCCAGCCGGGTATGGAGCCGGGAACAGCTCCTGTCCAAAGTGTGGGGATATGAGTACTACGGGGGGGCTCGGACGGTGGACGTTCACGTTCGTCGGCTCCGGTCAAAGATCGGTGAGCAACGGGCCGCCTGGATTACCACGGTGCGTTCGGTCGGCTATCGCTTCGGCTAATCACGGCTCAGCATCCGGGTGAACCCGTCGACCCAGTGCGATGGCCTCTTGAGTCGCCAGGTCGGAAAGTTGGGACCACCGGTGTCGCCTGGCGATACTACGCGGGGTCGATTCAGGGACGGAGGGCGATTAATTCGATCTCGACGAGGAACCCGCCGGGCAGGTTGGCTACTTCGACCGCGGAACGGGCCGGAGGAGTTTCACCCATGTAGGCGCCATACACCTCGTTGACAGCCGCATAGTCATTGATGTCTTTGAGAAAGATCGTCGTCTTGACAATCGCATCGGTCGTCAGGCCGAGATCGCCAAGAATCGCCACGATGTTGTTCATGACTTGCCGGGTTTGGCCGCCGACGTCAAGAGCCGTCAGGCGCTCGCTGGTCTGCGGGTCGAGAGCGACCTGACCGGAAAAAAACACGAAGCCGTTGGCTTCGACGACCGCAGAGTACGGACCCATGGCGGCCGGGGCACTGGGTACAGAGGGGATCTCTTTACTCACGAAAACGAATTGCCACAGCCACAACTCTTTGTGACGTTCGGGTTGTCCATGGCGAAGCCGGCACCCATGAGCCCATCTTTGTAATCAAGGGTCGATCCACGCAACATCTCGACGCTCTGTGAGTCAACGGCGATCCGGACACCAGCCCCGAAGTCTTCGACGACGTCGTCAGGTTCCAACTCGGCATCGAAGAACATTTCATACGAGAAGCCTGAGCATCCACCAGGGCGGACGGCCACCCGCAATGCCAAAGCAGGATCTCCTTCTTCGGCGAGCAGGACGGCGAGCTTGCCGATGGCAGGTTCCGTTAGGTTCACAGCTCGAGCTGGCTTGGACGACTTAATCGTGAGGCCTTGCACGTTTGACTCCTTCAACAACTGAAACACCAGTATAGGTTGTCGCAAGCTCAACCGGTCAGCTACTTGTGGCGAACGCGTACTATGGCCTCCATGCCGACCAGATCCGACGTCATGGAGACACTCAAGGGTGTCATCGATCCAGAATTGGGAAGCGACCTCGTAGACCTGGGGATGATCCAGGACGTCCACGTAAGTGACGAAGGGGTCGTCACGATCGATCTCGCCCTGACCATCGCCGAATGCCCGATGCGAAACCAAATCGAATCTGACACCACTCGCAAGGTCGGGTCCCTGCCCGGTGTCACCCGGGTCGATATCCGAACCACGGCCATGACCAAACAGCAACGAGCCGACCTCATGTCGACCGCCCGTTTTCGGGTCCGGGAGCGAGCTGAGCCGACCAAGCTGTCGCCGACGACCAGGGTGATCGCGGTGAGTTCGGGCAAGGGCGGAGTCGGAAAGTCATCGGCCAGTACCAACCTGGCGCTTGCCACTGCCGCCATGGGATATCGGGTCGGATTGCTTGACGCCGATATTTGGGGTTTCTCGATTCCACGAATGCTCAACATCACGGAACGAATCACCGCCAACGAGGAACGGAATCTGGTCCCGGTGGAAGCCTACGGGCTCAAAGTGGTATCGACCGGACTCATCGTCGAGTCCGAGGAGACGGCCCTCATGTGGCGGGGCCTTATGCTGTCAAAGGCCCTCGAGCAGTTCCTCAAACAAGTGGAGTGGGGTGAACTCGACTACCTCTTCCTCGATATGCCCCCGGGGACCGGTGACGTCCAGATGGCTCTCACCAGACTCCTTCCCCAGGCCGAGATGATCGTGGTGACCACCCCCCAACAAGCTGCCCAAAAGGTCGCCATCCGGGTCGCCGACATGGCCCGTCGCTCATTCATGCCGGTGGTTGGGGCGCTCGAAAACATGACGCACTTCGTGTGCGACCACGGGGACATCTACGAACTGTTCGGATCCGGCGGTGGGGCGGAACTCGCCGAGGTTCTCAATGTGCCCCTCATCGGTTCGATCCCGATCGACCCGCAGATGGTCGCAGGCGGCGACAACGGGTTACCGGTTGTCGTTCACGCCCCCGACAGTCCCTCCGGCCGAGCGTTTCGAGAAGCGGCCGCCCGACTCATCGAGATCGTGCCGCCCGCCAAGGATGAAACTTGCACCGGACGGATCGCCAAGTTGCTCGAAGCGCTACCGGTAACTAGTCACTCCGAGTAACTTCTAAACCGCCCCCAAGTTAACCGGCCCTCCTGGCCGATATAAGAAGAGAACGTGCCAAAGGAAACAGGGACCGGTTGGGAGTCATCCGAAAGAGATGCTCCCCCTCCGGAGCTCTCAAGAAACAGTGAAGGACCGATTCTCCGTTATCGGTCCTTCACTCGTTTTGGATGTTCGCCGCTGCGCAACGACAGGCCACCGACTCAACGATGGGTCAGAACCGGGTTCAACCACACAGGGACCGGACGAGCGGGGTCGGGTTCACGGCCGACCCACCGCCTGGGTGATACTCGAAATGAAGGTGCGGCACGTTGGCGGGAGCGTTACCGGTGGTTCCCACTTCCCCGACCTTGGTACCCGCCGAAACATACTGGCCTTTGGATATTCCTGAAGCGAACGAGTCGAGATGGGCATAATAAAAGTCATCCCCCGAGTCGCCCTTGAACCAGATCGTGATGCCACCAATGCCACCGTTGCCCATCCGGGATATGGTTCCCGCTTCGATCGCGACGACAGCGGTACCTCGGGCCGCCAGCATGTCGACCCCCTTGTGACTGCGGCCACCCGACCGGGCGGCTCCCCAGGTATCAGAAAAGGCCACCACGCCCTGGACGGGGCACGTGCGGCCTGACACGACCACGGGTGGCGGAGCTCCCCCACCGCTGCTATTGCCGCCTCCGGCGGCGATCCGAGCGGCCTCGGCGAGTCGAAGCCGCTCCTGCTCAGCAGCCAGGCGAGCGGCCTCCTGGGCCTGCCATTCGGTGTAGATCTCGTTGTACTGGGACTGAGCAGCTTCAAGCGTTCGGTTCAACTCTTCAGCGGTCGCCTCCAGCTGGACATTCGCCTCTTTCTGGGAGGCCTGGGCTGCGGCCAGGTCCGCTTCAACCCGGGCGATATCACGCTCCAAGATTTCCAACTGATTAAGCAAGGCTTGATCGTCGTCGCTGGCATCACGCAGATACGCCAACCCTGCCTCCATGTCTGACAGCGAGCCGGCTCCGGTAAACAGCGGAAGATGATTTCCCAGTGCTTCGATGTACATGTCGACGGCCCGTTCGG
>CAJQPD010000095.1 GCA_905480085.1 uncultured Acidimicrobiia bacterium | reverse complement strand
CGCTCTGGCTGACACTTCTCGCCGGGGGATGACAGGGGGAGCCGTAGACGGGGGCGGAAGCCGGCGGGGCGGGCGGTTGAAGGGTCCCTGGGTCTCCACGCATGGCGAGGCGATCGGCTCGTACCGCCACACCGTGGTTGGGTCTGTGACGGTCGACCCAAAGGGAATCGGGGCTGAGTCTCCAATCCGTATTCGTTCACCCACCACCTCGAGGCGTTGGTTCAATACGGACCCTGGCGGGTAACGACCCTCGGCCAGACGGATGGTGCGACCTGCGTCCGAGCCTGCCACCGCTACCAGTTGGCCGATGGCAGGAGGATGGGAGGCTGGTTCGGTCGACGAGACAGTGATCCCGTCGGTGATCGGTAAATCAGCCAGGAGCCGATCGGACTCGAAGCGTACCCCGTCGATCCAGAGGTGAGGTCCCCATCGGCCAGATACGACGGCGGCAATGTTCTGTGCAAGGTGACCGATCGTGGCGGCCGGGCCGGAGGTCAGGCTTAGATCGGATGCCTGTCCGCCGTCGAGGACACATATGACCGCCCTGATCCCCGCTATCGCTTTGGTCCGCACCGTCATGGTGCAAGCTCATCGATCTCCGTTTGGATGTCCGCGATCCAGTATGCGAGGGCAGAGGAGGCCCGTTCGATCACCAATTTCCACGCCCACGCCTCATTTTGGAGGGCGGCGGTCACCGGGGCGTCGATCGCATTTGGAATAACATTGCGATAGCTGACTACATCGGTTTCGATCGCTGCCAGGTCGCTGCGCAGCATCACGAGTCGGTTCCTCGCCCGCATGAGGGTGTCCTGGTTTGGCATTGTTCGGTAGACCGCTGGTCCCGCCGTCGATCATCGTTAGGTGCCTGAGGCGAAATTGAAGGTCTGGGAGACGTTCAACATGGCTTCTTCGTATCCCTGAACGTTGCCCGAGGTGGTGTCCAGGTTGGCGAGAAAGGTCGTCATCACTGTCTGGAAGTCGGCGACCAACTGCCCAAATGTGGCGCACGGTCCGTTCGCCTCGGCGTCTTGCCAGAGTCCGCCGTGTCCCTCGTAGAGGGATCGCAGATCCTGAAACGTTTGTTCCATCGTATTTCGGGTGGTACCAACCTGGCTACGCAAGGATGCCATGTACTCAGGGTTGTAGATCGTCTGTGCCATACACATGTCTCCTGATCGTCGCTTCCGGTTCGGAAGTCGCTGTTCTGGTGACAATAACGATATATAAGATTATTTCTAGAGTGTTTGCGATAGTTCATTGTGCGCCGCGGGTCGGCTACTCTGCTTACCGAGAAAAGGAGAACACATGGGTCTCGAAGACGTGTTGCCGATGAACTGGGAAGGTCGTGCCCTGGGCGGGTGCTCCCTGTCCGATCTGGCAGACATCTACGGAACCCCGCTGTACGTTGTCGATGAGCGCCATGTAGTTGATCGGTTGGCGGCGTTTCAACATGCCTTCGGGAGCGACACGGTCACCGCGTACGCCGCCAAGGCGTTCTTCTGTGTTGCGATGGCTGAACTACTCGCCGCGGCCGGCTGGTGGGTTGATGTTGTGTCCGGTGGGGAACTGGCGACGGCTCTGGCGGGCGGGATTGACCCGGGCCGAATTGTGGTTCATGGCAACGTAAAGACCGACGCCGAGCTCGAGCAAGCCATCGTTGCCGGCGTCGGGCGCATCGTGATCGATGACCCGGCCGAAATGTCCCGGCTCATTGAGATTGCCGCCGGTCGCCCGGTCCGAACCATGTTGCGTCTCAACATCGAAGTCGGGGCCGACACTCACCCCAAGATCCGTACCACCGGCTCTGAAGCGCAATTCGGTATGAGTGAACATCAAGCCGATGAGGCGATTGCCCACCTCGGTGGGGTGGCCGGCCATGGAATAACCCTGCACGGTCTGCACATTCACATCGGCTCACAACTGCGCGATCCGCAGATACATCGGATGGCCCTCGATGAGGTGATGGCGTTTGCCGAAAAACGCCGCGACCGGTTTTCAGGCAAGGTGATCGATGTGGATGTCGGGGGCGGATTTGGCGTTCCCTATGTCGACGCCGATCCGGTTATTCCAATTGAAAGTTACGCCAAGGTTCTTACTGCAGCGGTCGGCGAACATGTCAACCTTCGCCTGATGATCGAACCCGGTCGGTCGGTCATTGCGAACGCGGGTGTGACCTTGTATCGGGCCATGTCTCGTAAGGGAAGCGAGCGACCATTCCTGGCCGTCGATGGTGGAATCTCGGATAATCCCCGTCCTGCCCTTTACGACGCCCGGTACGAGATGCGGTCGATCACCCGCGCAGATAGTCCGCATGACACGCCCTTCCGGGTGGTTGGGCGACATTGTGAAACCAGCGATCGGTTGGGTGACATGCTGCTTCCGGGGGACACCGCACCTGGCGACCTTCTCGTGATGCCGGCCACGGGAGCGTATGCCCACGCGATGGCCAGTCGCTACAACATGCTCCCTCGCCGGCCGGTCATATTCGTTGCGGATGGCCAGGCGCGGGTGGCCGTTCCTGGCGAGACACTCGACGATTTGGTCAGGTAAGAGTTTCCGGGCCGGACGACTATTGTGCCGGACGTTCAAGGAGAAACATGTCCACGATTGGTGTAGGAATTCTGGGTGGCGGAACCGTGGGGGGTTCGCTTACCCGACGGCTACTTGAAGAGCACGAAGTTATCGCCTTGAAATCGGGCATCTCTTTCGACGTCCGCCACGTGGGTGTGCGGAACCTCACGAAACCCCGCCCGTTCGCGTCGGATCCCGGCCTGCTGACCGATGACCTTCTGCGGTTAGTTGACGATCCGGCTGTGCAATTGGTGGTTGAACTCATGGGGGGGCTCGAACCGGCCGGAACCCTCGTCGAACGTGCCCTGGCCGCCGGCAAGCCGGTGGTAACCGCCAACAAAGAACTTATGGCGGCCCGGGGATTCGAATTGTTGAAGGTCGCAGAAAAGGCAGGCGTCTCACTGCTTTTCGAGGCGGCCGTGGGCGGCGGGATCCCGATCATCCGACCTCTGTCACAGTCGCTGGCCGGCGAGAAGATCACCACGGTTCTTGGCATCGTAAATGGCACGACGAATTACATCCTGACCAACATGACCGAAGCCGGAATGGATTATGCCGACGCCCTGGCTGAGGCTCAAGCGCTTGGTTTTGCCGAGGCCGATCCGACCGCCGATGTCGGTGGCGGAGATGCGGCGGCCAAGGCCGCCATTCTCGCCAGCCTCGCCTTCGGAACCTGGGTGGCCGGTGACCAGGTATATCGGGATGGTATCGAGACACTTGGCGCCAGCGATATTGCCTACGCCCGTCAACTTGGCTACGTCGTCAAACTGCTCGCCATCGGGCAGGCAACCGAGCGCGGTGTATGTGTGCGCGTGCACGCCACGCTGGTCGATGAGGGTCATCCCCTGGCTTCGGTTCGCGGCGCACAAAACGCCATCTTCTTGGAAGGTCCGGCCATCGGTCAACTTATGTTCTCGGGTCCCGGCGCGGGTGGCGAGCCAACCGCCACGGCGGTCCTCGGAGACATGATTGATGCCGGTCGTGAACTCCTGGCCGGGACGGCGGCCACCCCCAAGGTCCAGTTTCAACCGTCCCGACTGGTGGACTTCGCCGAGGTATCAACCAGCTGGTACCTGCGCCTTGAAGTGGATGACAGCCCCGGGGTCTTGGCAACCGTTGCCGGCATGTTTGGTCAGCATGGGGTCAGCATCGGGTCGGTATGGCAGGAAGGCCGTGGTGATGATGCGACGCTTCTCATCGTGACCCACGCCGCTCCTGAACGAGAAATGCGAGCCGCGCTCGATGATCTGGCGAACTACGTAGGTGTCTCACAGGTAGCCGCGGCGATTCGCGTGTACTCGGATGATGTTTGAGCGACCCGACTATCTGTCAACGCGCGGCGGAGTAGTTGGCGCCTCATTTGAAGATGCGCTACTGGGAGGTCTCGCTCCCGATGGCGGACTGTACGTTCCATCCATCTGGCCG
>CAJQPD010000094.1 GCA_905480085.1 uncultured Acidimicrobiia bacterium | reverse complement strand
TCAATCGATGGCGCAGGGGGCGGAGTATCTCGATAGCTGGCACCGGTCGGCCGCCGACTTCGATAATCTCCGCAAACGCAGCCTACGCGAACTCCAACAAATCCGGTCAGTTGCCGCCGAACGAGTTGTCGGTTCGTTGCTGCCCACCCTCGACAGTTTCCAAGCCGCCCTCGAGTTACCGGCCTCGACCGATAACGAGATCAAACTCCTGGCGGGAATCCAGGCCACCTACGTCCAGCTGATGGACGTGCTGACCCGGGAAGGCCTGAGTGCGATTCCCGGAGTCGGGGCACCCTTCGACCCGGCCGTGCATGATGCGGTCACCCATCTAGGCGATGGCGACACACTCGTCGTGATTGGCGAACTCCGGCGCGGCTATCGATTGAACGACAAGGTCATCCGGCCCGCTCTCGTGGCGGTTGGTCCTGCCTCCGATCTAGCCACGGATAGCCCGGCCTCCGACGACGACCAGGACGAGGACAGCGAGTGAACAAAGACTGGGTAGACAAGGACTATTACAAGGTCCTTGGCGTTTCGAACACGGCCGAACAGGCCGAGATCAAACGCGCCTACCGCAAGTTGGCCCAGGCCAATCACCCCGACGCCAACCCGGACGATCCGAGCGCCGAAAGCCGGTTCAAAGACATATCCGAAGCGTATGCAACGCTCTCACATGATGATCAGCGCAAAGAGTATGACGACGTACGCCGCATGGTGAACTCCGGAACGTTCGGCGGATTCGGCGGCTCCGCCGGACCGTACGGTGGCGGGTCACAGCAGCGAGTGAGGGTCGAAGATCTCGGCGATCTGCTCGGCGGGTTTGGAGGTCTCGGTGATCTGATCGGGGGTGGCACCCGTCGCCAGCGAACCGGACCACAGCGGGGAGCTGACACCCAGGCGACGATCCACATGTCATTCGATGATGCCATCCACGGCATAACGACCAGCATTGCCGTAGATGGCGAGACCACCTGTCACCTGTGCCGCGGCTCGGGAGCAGAACCAGGAACCAAAATCGACCTCTGTCAATCGTGTGGCGGCAGCGGAACCACCGCCCAGAACCAGGGCTTCTTTTCATTTGCCCAACCATGTCGCCAGTGCCAGGGAACCGGGCGGATGGTCGTCCGACCCTGTTCGAGCTGCCGGGGGCGCGGAACCGAGGTTCGTACCAGAAAGATCAACGTCAAGATCCCACCTGGTGTGAAAGACGGCTCGACCATCCGGCTCAAGGGTAAGGGCGGACCCGGTAGCGCAGGCGGACCGGCGGGAGACCTTCTCGTCCGGACCAAGGTCGACCCCCACGCCCTCTTCGGAAGAAGAGGCGATCACCTGACTGCCGCTATCCCGATCACCTTCACCGAGGCTGCCCTCGGCGCTGAAATAGTTGTTCCAACCCTCGATGGTTCGGTACGTCTCAAGGTGCCGGCGGGTACCACGACGGGCCAAACATTCCGGGTGCGGGGGAAGGGCGTCCTGAAAACGAAGGGTAAGCCAGGGGATCTTCTCGTTACTGTCGAGGTAACGATTCCGAAAAAGCTATCCCGGGAAGCCAAGAAGTTGCTTGAGCAGTATCGCGAAGAGTTTGAAACCGACGACCCGAGAGCGAGGTTATTGACATGAGCGGCAAGTCAGCCAATCACGCCCTGTTTGTGATCTCGGTGGCTGCCGAATTGTCGGGGCTCCATCCACAGACCCTGCGGATCTATGAACGACGAGGACTCGTCGAGCCGCACCGAACCGCCGGTGGAACGCGCCGTTACTCCCAGGCCGATATCGATCGGCTCCAACTCATTCAGACGCTCACCGAGCAGGGGCTAAACCTTGAGGGCGTCAAAAAGGTGATGGCCTTGCAAGATCGAGTTCAGGCCCTTGAGGAACAGGTTGCCGGACTCATAGACCACTTGACTTTGGAGCGAGAGCGAGCCCAGGCCGCGGTCCGTCAGGTTCACGCGTCATATCGGAGCGAAATCGTGCTTCGTCAGACTCATTTACCGGACCGTAACCGGTAAGCACGATCAAGCGAGCCCGCGCCCGGGTGCGAGATCGCCACCCTGCAGCCCCGACCGTTCATCCCTGACCCCCGTTCCGAGGGCCCCAGCTCCCGAAATCGGGCGTACGAACCCCGGGTTCAACCCTGGGTTCGGCTGAGGGCGTCGCGGATCTCGCGCAGCAGCACAATGTCTTCTGGGTCCGGAGCGGGCGCTTCGTCCTCAGCTGGCTCTTGCACCCGGGATGTGACCGCCTTGTATGGCTTGATGATGAAGAAGAAGACCGCAGCGCCAATCATGACGAAGGTGATCAAGGCGGTGATGAAGGATCCAATGCGGATCCCACCGGTTCCATCGGCCGCCGTGTTGAACGCCAGCACACTGTCGAAGCTCGGTTCACCAAAGACGAGACCGACGATCGGCATCAATAGGTTGTCTACGAGAGAAGTGATCACCGCACCCAACGCCGCCGCCATCACCAGGCCGACGCCAATATCGATCAAACCGGGCCGCATGATGAAGTCTTTGAATTCCTTAAACATCGTTCCCTCCTTGGGGGTCGGAGATACGCAACAATGGTATCGGAAGCAACAGTCAGCTCGCCTCCGGGGGCGGCTCTTTTCGAATTCGGCCCCAAGCGCCATCGACCATGAGGACTATCGTCTCAACATGCCACCGCGGCGGGAAAGCCGTTTCTGAGGTGCGATATCCGGCGGCGGTCCCTTGCACCCCGCCCTCCTCGAGCCGGTCTACCGAGAAGGAGACCAGGCTCAACCCGGCTTCAATGCTCCGTAGGTCGAGCTGCACCAGCCAATCGCCGAGCAGCTCTTCGGGACTATCCCCGATGGCCATCACGGCAACGTCATACAGCGGCGACTGTCGGTCGTCGAAACCTGAGTGGGCTGCGATACCATAGGCAGCGTTCTCGAAAAGCTCTGCGAGCGTCGCCCCGTAGGCAATCATGAGATCTGCCGAAGCGAATTCGAAAGCAGTCATCCGACAATTGTGGTCTATGTGAGGCGAAAATGGACAACTCGGTCGATCTGAAAGTGTTACTGGCTTCGCCTGCTTCTCTCGTGATCGTCGAGACCAACGAAGAAGCCCGCTTCATGGCATTACTCCGATCGATAGCCACCGACCTCAAGGCTGACGTCTGGCAGTGGTCCAGTGCCAGTGGCCTAACCAACAACTCCGGTGCAGCGATGTACCAGACCCAGAACCCCCATCAAGCACTCAACTGGATAACCGACGTGCAGGCGGGGGCGGTATTCGTTTTTGCCGATGCCCAGCCGATCCTCAATGACAGCTATGTGGTGCGCAGAATCAAAGAGACCGCCGCCCAGCTGTCCCCCGATCAAACCATCATCATGACCACCCCAACCGCTGAGATACCTCCCGAGCTCGGGTCTGTCGCTCACCTATGGAAACTTCGACCACCCGAACTTGACGAACTCACCGACCTCATCCGCCGAACCGCCAGTGATCTGGCGGAACGAAATTTCGAAGTAGCCATTGATGAGGCATCTCTACCCTCCCTGGCCAACGCACTACGAGGACTGAGCGTCGGCCAGGCCGAGCGTCTGATTCAGCAAGCTGCCTTCGCCGATGGAGCTCTCGGCGCCAATGACGTGGCTGCACTGCAAAACGCCAGAGCGGCCCTGTTCACCGCCGATGGCATTCTTGAACTCATCGAAGCCGACTCCGGTACTCTCGACTCCGTCGGAGGGCTTAACGGACTGAAGGATTGGTTGCGACTGAGAATCCGCGCCCAGGCCGCTCCTCAGCTCAACCTGCCGGCCCCGCGCGGAATCCTCCTCACCGGAGTGCCCGGATGCGGCAAGTCGTTCATCGCCAAGACACTGGCGAGAACCTGGCAACAACCTCTCGTACTACTCGATCCGTCCCGCCTCTATTCCAAATACATTGGCGAGTCGGAAGCCCGTCTCGCCAAGTCCCTGACGGCCGTCGACGCCATGGCACCTGCCGTGCTGTGGATAGACGAGATCGAGAAGGGTTTCGCGACCTCCGCAGCGGACAGCGACGGGGGAACCAGCAGTCGCCTACTCGGAACGTTCCTACGGTGGATGCAGGATCGCCCCGAAGGAGTCTTCATCGTGGCAACCGCCAACAACGTTGCATGGCTTCCGCCAGAGTTCCTGCGAAAGGGCCGATTCGACGAGATCTTCTTCGTGGATCTCCCTGACGCCGCCGCCCGGAGCGAGATTCTCACATATCATCTGAGTTTCCGAGATCACGACCCTGCCGGTTTCGACCTACCCCGCCTCGCAGCGGCTACGTCGGGCTACTCGGGAGCGGAGATCGAAGGGGCGGTCGTCGGGGCCACCTACCGGGCCTTCGCGAAAGACGAATCACTCACCACGAGCACCCTCCTCCAGGAATTGGCCGCCGCAGTCCCTCTATCGGTTTCGCGGGCAGAAAGCATCGGAGCCCTCCGGGCATGGGCATCCGAACGGGCCGTTCGGGCGTAGGACCCCGTTAGATATATCCGCTAGAGTTTGGCGCGATGAAACTGCGACCGGCTCTCGCCCAATTTGAAGAAGTGACCGAGGGGGATGAGACCCGCGTCAAAGTCATTTTGGCGTGGGGCGAAGAAATTCACGAGGGAACCTCTGTCGGTTCCGTATCCCCGTCTGCCCGTCCCCGTCTGGTCGGCGAGGCCACGTTGCGAGCGGTCGAATCCATCGCCGCCGGCAAACTCCACCTCGATCTGGCTGCCGTAGCGACCACCGATCTCGGCGCCTCCCGGATCGCCATCGCCCAGGTTCATTCGTCCACGGCTCCTGGAGCGCTGGTCGGCAGTGCGGTCATCCACGAGAACAGCCCTGAGAAAGCAACCGCCCGTGCCGTCCTCGATGCGATCAACCGGCACCTCGAAGCCACCCTTTAAGTCGACGGAACCCGGTCTCCTACTGCAATTCGAGACGAGATCGCAGTTCAATACGGGCCGACCGGCGCGCCTCGGCCTTACGCTGATCTCGTAATTCGGATGCGGTTTCGGCGAGGATTGGCGGAACCGATACGGGGTGTCCGTCCTCATCTACGGCCACCATCGTCAGGTACGCTCTGGTCGTGAGTTCTCCCTCACCGGTGCGAGGGTTTTCACGATTCACTTCCACTTCCACCTCCATCGAGGTGGTCCACGCTTGAGTCACATGGGCAACGATCGATAACACATCACCCATGTGCACCGGAGCCAGGAACGACAGCGAGTCGACCTGGGCGGTTACCACCCGGCCCCGACAATGTCGCATCGATGCCACCCCGGCCGCCTCGTCAACCAATTTCATAATCGAGCCACCGTGCACAAAACCTGCCGTATTCCCGTGGTCGACGCCCATCATCAGTGTCATATTGGTCAAGGATTCGCTGGGAGGTTTGGCGCTGAGTTGGCTGGTCATGGCGAGAACACCTCTCGGAGAAATTTGATATAACTAGACTCAGATTTATTGAAATACTTTACACAATTCGGTGGTTGTAGGTATCTGGAGAAGACACTATGGACATGCAAAAACTCACCAACGCTACTCAACAATCGCTGGTCGCGGCGCGCCAACTAGCCGAGACCGCCAACCACCAATATGTCACCCCCGGTCATCTTGTCCTGGCTCTGTTGAGCCAAACCGATGGCATCGTCTATCCGCTTCTCAACCGACTTGACGTTACACCGGGCGCCCTCCGAAACGCCGTAAACGACATTATCGACAGACTTCCCAAAGTGTATGGCGACACGGAGCCTTCGTTTGCCCCCGAGACGATCAAGGTACTCAATCGGGCCGACGACGAGCGCCAGGGCATGTCTGATGACTACGTCTCAGTTGAGCACGTGGTGCTGGCCCTTCTCAAGACCAGCGATCCGGTCGGCCAGGCGCTCGCCCAACTCAACATCACTCGAAAGAGGGTGTTGGAAGCGCTCACCACCCTCCGGGGCAGCCAGCGGGTCAGCTCCCAGGACCCGGAAGCCACCCTCAATGCGCTTGAGAAGTACGGCCGTGACCTCACCTCGGTCGCCAGGGCCCAGAAGCTTGACCCGGTCATCGGCCGTGATGAGGAGATCCGCCGCGTGATCCAGGTGCTCTCGCGTCGGACCAAAAACAATCCGGTGCTCATCGGCGAACCAGGGGTTGGCAAGACGGCCATCGTCGAAGGCCTCGCTCAACGGATCGCCAACGGCGACGTCCCCGAAGGACTCAAGACCAAACGGATCGTGGCAATCGATCTGTCGGCACTCGTAGCGGGTGCCAAGTATCGCGGCGAGTTCGAAGAGCGCCTCAAAGCGGTGCTCGATGAGATCAAAAACTCCGAAGGCCAGATCATCACCTTCATCGACGAAATGCACACACTCGTAGGAGCGGGAGCCGCCGAAGGATCGATGGACGCCTCCAACATGCTCAAGCCCATGTTGGCCCGGGGCGAGCTGCGGTTGATCGGCGCCACCACCCTCGACGAATTCCGCAAGTACGTGGAAAAAGACGCCGCCCTCGAACGCCGGTTCCAGCCGGTACTCGTCGAGGCGCCTTCGGTCGAGGACACCATCGGGATCTTGCGAGGACTCAAGGAACGGTACGAAGTTCATCATGGAGTCCGCATCCAGGACTCAGCCCTCGTCGCCGCCGCGGTGTTATCCGATCGGTACATCACCGGTAGACATCTTCCCGACAAGGCGATCGACCTCATCGACGAGGCCGGCTCGAAGCTACGGATCGAGATCGACTCCATGCCAGACGAAATCGACGAGTTGGAGCGGCGCATTATCCAGCTCGAGATCGAGCGAGCGGCACTCAAAAAGGAAACCGACAACGCCTCCCGAACCCGGCTCGAAGGATTGGAA
>CAJQPD010000093.1 GCA_905480085.1 uncultured Acidimicrobiia bacterium | reverse complement strand
TTGCCGGGTTTCTTCGCCAACCGAAGAGTTGGAGCACATGGCTTTGTCCGGGTAACGCCAGATGACGTCAGGCGCCATCGGGATCGTTCCGGTCCCGTAGTAGTTGCGTTGGGGATTTCCCCGGAACTGCAGCACGCCGTTCACGGTCCCCCAGGGCCGACCAACCGATACCGACGGTGGCACTGTCGTAGTTGTGGTCGGTGGGAGCGACGGAGGCGTAGGCACGGCAAGGGTGGTAGCGACTTCGGAAACGCCCGTAACGGGGGGTGGCCGGTCCGGGTACGGATCCCCAAGAAAGTCACACGCCGCTAGCAAGAGAACTAGCAGCCATGTCCATGTCGAGCGCATCGGTGCAAGTTAGTCGTCTGATGCTTGATTCAGGGTGTTGTCGCCTAACCTGCCCGGCATGGTTGCCACTCTACGAAACCGGATGGACTCGTCTGTTCCGGTCCGATTCTTCCGCCGATTGGGTGCGGCTGGACCATCCGTTCTGGCAGCCGCCATCGCCTACAACCTCTTCTTCGCCCTGGTTCCTGCTTTGGCGTCGGTGGTTGTAGCTGCCTCGGTGTTCGGTAGCTCAGAAGAGGTCCTTGCCGAGAGCTTGGCAACCTTGAGTCGGATCGCTCCCTCCGATACGGTCCAGTTCATCGGTCGGGTGCTTGAGGACGTCGCCCTGTCAGTGAATCAGGCCAAAGGACTCGTGGTCGCCGGAACCGGGATCGTGGCGCTGTGGCTCGGGTCGCGGGGTATCCACACCATTCAAGAAGTGCTCACCAGGATCGCCGAGTTGGAAGGGAGACGGTCGTGGATTGTTGCCAAACTGGTGTCCGTATTGCTCACCGCCGGTATTGCAGTGACCCTGGTGGTTTCCTCGTTGCTGGTCGTCGCCGGTGCCACGGTTGCCGAGCGACTGGATGGTCTGGTGGGTGCCGACTGGCCGGTCGAGGTCTGGAACCGGTCGTCTGTCCCGGTAGCTGCCTTCTGCTTCTTCTTGTTTCTGGCCGCTCTTTACCGGTGGGGTCCTCCTCAGAGGTTCCCTCGTATGTGGCTTGCTTCGTTGCTGTCAACGACCGGGATTGTCGTGGCCTCGCTCGGCTTTCGTTTCTATTTGGATCAGGCAGGTGCATCAGGTGCCACGACTCTTGCGATATTCGGGGCGGTAGCGGTCATGCTGATCTGGCTCTACGTGATTGCCTACGTCATCATCGTGTCTGGCTCGATCGCGGCCGCGGTGGCTCGCCGGGCTACTCAACGAGAGAGCCCGAACCACGAGATGGTGGGCCAAGATGATTGATCCGGGAACCCGGCGAGGTATCCGGCTGCTCTTTTCGCTATTGGTCGGTTACCGCCGCGAGGCAATCTTGTCGACCGTGTCGGCCTTCGTGTGGATGGTCATGGTCATCGTTGGTCCCTACCTCACCAAGTTGGTGATCGATCGCGCCATCGAGGGGGATCGGCGTGAATTGTTGTTCCCGCTGGTTGGCGCGGTCCTCGCAGCCGGGGTTATCAAGGCGCTGGGGGTCGGTGGCCGGCGCTATTTTGCCTTCCTCTTGTCGTATCGGGCTGAGACCGACCTGAGAAACCGGATCTTCGAGCATATCCAGAGGCTCGAGTTCACCTATCACGACGAGACGCCAACTGGTGAGCTGATGTCACGGGCTTCCAGCGACCTGTCCCAGGTCCGCCTCGTCTATGCCATGCTGCCGATCACGATTGCGAACGTGGCAATGTTCGTCGTCGTGGTCGCCGTCATGCTTTCGATCGACGTGACGTTGGGGGCGATCGTCTCGCTGGCGATCCCGTTGCTCCTGTATATCGCCAATACCTACGCCCGTCGGGTGATCGACATCGCTACAGACGTTCAACAGAAGCTCGCCGACAATACGGCGGTCATCGCTGAAGCCATCGGTGGGATCCGGGTAGTCAAGTCCTACGGTCAGGAGGCGCAGGAGACGGCCAAGGTGCACCTGGCGGCGATTGGTATCTATGAGCGCTCCATGGAACTCATCAAGAATCGAGCAATCTTCATACCCCTCTTCGAACTGGTGGCCCCGCTGGCGACCGCCGTGATCCTGGGCATGGGAGGGCTGCGGGTAATCGAGGGCGCCCTGACTCCGGGGGAGTTCTACCAGTTTGCCGAATACATGTGATTCTCAATTTCCCGCTCAGGCTCACCGGATGGTTTTTCGCGGAAATTCCGCGGGCCTCGGCGGCCGGGGGGAGGGTACTTGAACTTCTCAAAACTGCCCCGGAGATCACCGATCCCAAGCAACCGGTTGACATACCTCCCGGGCCGGGCGACATTCGTTTCTCTGACGTGCATTTCGAATATCCGGACGGGTCCCCGGTACTCGATGGCTTCGACCTTCATGTCCCCGGCGGGCGATCTGTCGCAGTTGTCGGAGCTACCGGTTCGGGCAAGACCACCGTTGCCTACCTGCTGGCCCGGTTCTATGACGTGACTGGCGGCAAGGTGCTGCTCGACGGCGTTGATGTTCGCTCGGTGAGGCTCGATGATCTCCGCAACGAGGTAGCGGTTGTGTTCGAAGAAACCTTCCTATTTTCGGCTTCCATTCGGGACAACATTGCCTTTGGCAATCCGGATGCCTCCGATGAGCAAGTGCGGCTGGCGGCTCGACTCGCTCAGGCGCACGAATTCATCGCGGAGACGGCGGACGGCTACGACTCCATGATCGGGGAGCGGGGGTATTCGTTGTCCGGTGGCCAGCGGCAACGTATCGCACTGGCGCGAGCCGTCCTGCGCGACCCCCGGGTGCTCATTCTCGATGATGCCACCTCGTCGGTGGACGCCGTGACCGAGGATGAGATCCGCGTTGCCCTCAAGACAGTGATGGCCGGGCGAACCACCATCATCATCGCTCATCGTCCCTCAACCCTGTTGCTCGCCGATCAGGTGATCTTTATCGAAGAAGGCAAGGTGGTCGACTCAGGGACCCATATGGACCTCCTCGAACGTATTCCCCGCTATGGGGCGGTACTTGCCAGTTCCGAGGTCGTCTGATGTACGCCAGGTTCGGGTCGGGGGAAGGGCGCTCGGAGGGAACCGGGGAGCTGTTGAAGAAGGCCGCTTCGTACGGGACCGGTCTGGGCTGGTTGGCGATGGGTGCCCTGGTCGCCACGATCATTGCCACCGTCATGAGGCTGGCTGGACCTGCCTACGTACGCCAGGGTCTTGACGCGGTTGGCGTCGCCGACCGCCAGGCTCTCTTTCGGTCGGTCTGGTGGTTTGTTGGTGCGTTGGTACTTCAGTACATCAGCCAGGCGATCTCCCAGTATTGGGTCTCGGGCGTGGGGGAGAAGTACCTGGCGGACCTTCGGGTTCAGGCGTTTCGTCACCTCATCGATCTCGACGTCGACTTCTTCTCTCGCTCGAAGGCCGGAGTGCTCGTGAGTCGCTTGACGTCCGACATTGAGGCATTGACTCAGTTCGTGAAGGAAGGGGCCATCAACGTCATCACCTCTGTTCTGACGGTGATCGGGGTCACCATCGCCATGTTCCTCATCGATGGGTCGTTGGCTCTGGCCGTCCTGGCCCTCATGCCGGTTCTTTTGGCTGTATCGGTCGTGTTCCGGATCTATGCGGACCGTGCTTACGAGCAGGTACGTGAGCACATCGGTCGGGTGCTCGGGGCCATTCAAGAGGGAATATCGGGTGTTCGGGTGGTGCAGGCCTACACCCAGGAACAGCGTCAGCGTATCGAATTCGGACGGGTCAACGAGCGCTACTTTGACGCCAATATCGCGGCGGCCAAAGCCATTTCTGCCTACTTTCCGGCCGTCGACTTTCTGCGAACTGCAGGATTGGCACTGATCCTGGTCGTCGGCGGCCAGCGGGTACTCGACGGTGACATGACGTTCGGCGCGCTGGTGGCGTTTCTTCTGTATCTGAACTGGTTCTTCGAGCCCATCGTGCAGATTTCGAATCTCTACAACCTGTTGCAGGCTGCCCTGGCGGCCCTGTCGAAGCTCCTGGGCATCCTCGATCGGCAGCCGGCCGTGCCTGCCCCGACATCGCCCATCGATCTGCCAACTGTGGCGGGGAGGCTGTCGTTTGAGTCGGTTCACTTCGCGTACGATCCGACGGTTCCCATCTTGAAGGGGATCGACCTGGACATCGTGGCTGGTGAGCGGATCGCGATTGTGGGTGAGACGGGCTCGGGTAAATCGACATTCGCCAAGCTGGCAGTGCGGTTCTACGACCCGTCTTCTGGCTCGATCCGCCTTGACGACGTCGAGCTTTCTTCGGTGAGTTTCGAGGACCTTCGCAGAGGGGTATCACTCGTACCCCAGGAAGGGTTCCTATTTGCAGGCACGTTGCGTGACAACATTCGCTACGCCCGCCCGGATGCCACCGACGACGAGATCTGGTTGGTGTGCGAAACACTGGGCATTGCCGACTGGGTAAGGAGTCTTCCAGAAGAGCTCGACACCGAAGTGCGCGAACGGGGGTCGCGCTTTTCATCTGGCGAGCGACAACTGGTCGCCCTGGGTCGGGCGTTGCTCGCCGGTCCGAGTGTGATCGTCCTCGACGAGGCAACGTCGAATCTGGACCCTGAGACAGAAGCGGTCGTCGAGGCGGCTCTGGCAACCTTGCTGGAGGGGCGTACGGCCATCGTGATCGCCCATCGGCTGGCCACGGCCGAGCGGGCCGACCGGGTGGTGGTGATGGACGATGGCGAGATCGTCGAAGTGGGCCATCATGCCGACCTGGTTGCCGCCAACGGCCCGTACGCTCGTCTCAACGCCGTCTGGCAGGCCGCCGGGGGAACGGCACCACCTGAGGGCCCCCGGTAACTCAAGATTTCTTCGTGCGGCGTCGATAACCCCACTAATAGTGAAGTTGGCTGGTTGATCGGTGTAACACATCGGCCGCTGGTGCTACTTAACCGGTGACGCCAATGAGGAGTAACCACGATGATGAAGAAGATTTTGAGTGCGGCGGTAGTCGCTTCGGTTGTGATGGTTGGTGCGCTGCCGGCTTTCGCCGAAGAGGACCCCGTACCTGTCTATGACGAAGACGAGCACATTCTGATGTTCGCGGTCGAGGGCGAATGCATGATTGACGCCGACATGGACATTGTGTACACCTTTGAAGACGATGGCTCCATTACCTTTGAGGTCGTTGTCGTCGCCGACGAGAGTTCCGTTGAAGCACCGCCGAGCCTGGTTTTTGACGATTCAGAGACAGTTGATCCCTTCGCGGGGTGTCACCCCTTCTCGGTCGAAGGCCCCAATGGGCAGGTAAACCATGGCACGTTCGTGTCGAATCTGATGCATGCT
>CAJQPD010000092.1 GCA_905480085.1 uncultured Acidimicrobiia bacterium | reverse complement strand
CGGATAGAGGCTCTGTCAGGAAATGATGGATACACGTATTTGAGTCGATTGCGTCGAGCCCTCGACAGTGCGGGTTCTCTGCTCAGGGCCGCGCCAGGCGATGTGCCGGCCCGGGTCGAGGCGCTGCTTGCCAAGAATCAGTCGCTTGAGTTGCAACTAGCCGCCTTGGCCGATCAGGCCCGCTCGGCTGATGCAGCCGAACTGGCGGCCAGGGCCGTCGCCATTGGCGAGGCAGTTATCGTCGTCACCGAGCGGTCGGATCTACGACCAGACGAGCTGCGCCTCCTTGCGATGGCCGTTCGTGATCGGATTGGGTCTGGGATTGTCCTGATCGGGTCCGCTTTCGGAGGGAAGGGTGCGCTCGTTGGCCTGGTGACAAAGGATCTTGTTGATCGGGGAGTGTCTGCTGCCGAACTGGTTTCGGTCGGAGCAGGTTTCCTCGGTGGGGGCGGTAGCCGGGACCCCGAGTTGTCGCAAGCAGGTGGGCCGAACGGTAGTAACTTGGGGGCGGCGCTCGAAGCAGCCAGGGAAAGTGCCGAAAGAACTCTCACGGAGGTATAGAACCCTGGGACGCGTCATGGGCGTCGATTACGGTACAACCCGAATCGGCGTTGCCCTCTCTGATCAGCTACATATCACCGCCCAACCGTTTCGGGTGGTTGAGGCGAGCGTGTTCGACTCGGAAGTAGTCTCAATCGTGGCCGATAGCGATGTTGAACGTATCGTCGTTGGCCTGCCGACCCACTTGCAGGGCCGGAACGACGCGGCGGCCCGGGCCGCCGTTGGGTTCGCAGAGCATCTGGCCGTGATCACTGGACTGCCCGTCGAAACGGTCGATGAGCGCTTCACGACCGCCGCCGCTCAATCGTTCCTGATCGACTCCGGGGTACGGCGGGAAAAGAGAAAAGAGGTCGTAGACAAAGTGGCGGCAGCGGTTCTGCTGCAGCGCTGGCTCGACATTCAACCTGCAGGAGAGAGCCATGACATCGTTTGAAGAACCGCGAAATCGCAGTGTACTTGCCGTGGTAACCGTCCTTGTGGCGTTACTCGGGCTTGGCCTGGTCGGTAAAGCCATGTTCTCGGGACTCTTCGATGGTGCCTCCGAGACGACGGTTACCTCAACTGCCACGGTGGGTGTTCCGGTGGTCATGGAAGTTCCGGTCGGTGCGTCAGCCAGGACCATCGGGTCGCTGCTTCAGGAAGCCGACGTCATTGCGTCAGCCAGAGAGTTTGAGGGGGCGGTCAAAGATGGCGGCTACGAGCAACGACTCGGGGCGGGACGCTACGACCTCACCACCGGGATGTCCATGGATGACGTAATTGCCACTTTGCTGGCCGGCCCGGCCTTTGAGACCTACCGCATCACCGTGAGAGAGGGGCTTCGGATCGGTGAAGTCCTCACTGAAATCTCCACTCAAACCCCCTTTACCGAGGGCGAACTGGAAGAAGCGCTGTTGAGTGGGGCCGTCCAGAGCTCGCTGCTGGATGGTGATTTCGACACAATTCAGGCCTGGGAGGGCCTGTTGTTTCCTGACACATACGACTTTGAGACCGACGCGAGTGCTGCCGCCATCCTCGGGAAGTTGGCGCGGACGATGGAGACCAGGGTCGGGTCGATCAACTGGTCACCGTGGACCGAACGGGGCTTTACGATCTACGAAGGGATCGTGGCGGCCTCGATCATCGAAGCCGAGACCAAAGTCGACATTGATCGGCCCAGCGTCGCCTCGGTGATCGTCAATCGGATCGAGGTTGGCATGCCGCTCCAAATCGACGCCACCGTGCTGTATGCCCTCGATGCCAGGGGGATTGGACTGACGCTCAACGACCTGGAGATCGACTCCCCGTACAACACATACCTGAACCTCGGCCTCCCACCCACTCCGATCGGAGGGCCCCGATTGGCCTCGCTGGAGGCGATTGCCGATCCGCCCACCACCGACTACATCTACTACGTCCTGACCGCCGCGGATGGCTCACACAGCTTCACAGCCGACTACAACGAGTTTCTGGGCTGGAAGGACAAGGCGAAGGCCGAAGGTCTCTTTCCGTGATGCGACTGGTCGTGCTTGGCGATCCAGTGAGCCACTCAAGGTCTCCCGCCATGCATACCGCGGCACTCTCGGCGGCTGGTATTCCCGGTCAGTATCTGGCCCGGCGAGTCGATGCGGACGGAATGCAACTCGCCGCCAGGGAAATGCGCGACGGCGTGCTGACCGGAGCCAACATCACGACCCCACACAAACATCTCGCAGCGGAACTCGCCGATCGGTGCTCGGACCTTGTTGGGAGACTAGGGGCAGCCAATACCTGGTGGATCGATCAAGACGCTGCCCTGGTGGCCGAAAACACTGATGTGGCAGGCGTCAAATACGCATTCGATCAGGTGAACGTATCCGCGCCGACGCTGATCCTCGGTGCGGGCGGTGCGGGCGCTGCTGCCCTGGTGGCCGTCGAAGAGGGCCCCCAGGCCGATCACCACGTGTATCTCAGTACTCGGAACGAAGATCGGGCCCGGGTGCTGCTCGACCGACTCGGGTCGGCGGCCCGGTTTGTCGCTTGGGAGACCCCGATACCGGGCGCGGTGGTCGTCAATGCCACCCGACTCGGGATGGCAGGCGAAAGCCTTCCGCATGGATTGCTCGAAGAAGCCGTCGGGTTGGTAGACATGCCCTACGGTGATCGCCCTACTCCGGCAGTGTCCCGGGCGCTTCAGCTCGGGATCCCGTGTTCGCCAGGTGTCGACATGCTTCTTGGCCAAGCCGTGGCCGCTTTCACCATTTGGACCGGGGTAGTCCCCAATCCAACCGTCATGTCCGAGGCGGCCCGCCACGTCCTGTAAAGCTCTCAAGGCGTTGCCCAGATCGGCCGAAGATTGTTGAACAGGACTACGAAGGAGTCATGAAATGGCGCTGACGGGACGCCTCGAGTCGATTCCGCTTGGTGAAGTGCTACGGATGTTGGCACGATCACAGAAGACCGGCTGTTTGCGAATCGAAGCTGGCGGAGTGGAAGGCAAGATCTATCTCACCGACGGGAGACTCGTGTATGCCACGACGCGTCGCGACGATGATCTCCGTTCCGATCTGTTGAACGCGGGATTTGTCGACACCGATGACTGGATGCGGGTCGAGCGCCGCGAACAAACAGTCACGCAGGTCCTGAGCGAGGGCCATACGGCCGCCGACTTGAGAGACTTCCTGGTCGAGCAGGGAACCGAAGTGATATTCCGCCTTTCCCGGCCCGGTCGTGGCACGTTTGACTTCGGAGACGATGTTGCGCCACGTTATGACGCCGGTGAAATGGTCGATGTGGAGATCTGTCTCTCCGAGGCCGATCATCGGGCTGAACAATGGGCTGACATCGAAGAAGTAATTCCCGGCACCAAATTCGGGCTGCGGATGGCGCAATCATTGCCGGAAGGTGCCAGCGACGTTACGTTGAAGGTAGAGACCTGGAAGCTGCTGGCCGCGCTTGGTGGGCACGGAACGATCGCCGAAGTTGCGCATCGAACGGGTACCTCTGAGTTTGTCGTGGCCAAGGCCATGGCCAATCTGGTCAGGCAGGAACTCATCACCGTAACCGAGGAGCGTTTCACAGCCGTACCCGCCTACCACGAAACCGAGGTAATTGCCGAGCCGAACCCTGGTGGTTCCGGGACATTCTCGATGAATCGCAGTGACCTTTTGTACGAAGACGAGATTCCCTCGGTCGATTCGGACTCATACGACGACACTATCGATGACGATGATCTGCTCCAGTCGGTTCTGTCGGGAGTGATCGGTGAAGTGGCAGGCGGGGACGACGACTCCGTCGAGATCGTCACTGTCGACTACGATGCTGACGATGACATGGAGGGGACGCTCAGCGAGCGGGCCGCCAACCTACGCCGCCGCCGCGGCGGACTGAGCGCTTTGGCTCGGGAACTCGGCGAGACGCAGGACTCCAACTAGGGCATCATGACTCGTGATAGTGGACACCTCGCCAGCCTTCTTCTCGAAGAGGGGCTGCTAACTCAGGAGCTCCTTGAAAAGGGCTTGGCCATGGCCGCCGAGACCGGGCGACCGTTGGGTCGAGTTCTTGTCGAAGAGAACATCGTCTCGGAGCGGGACCTGGTGCGTACCCTCGCCAAGGCCATTGGCGTCGAGTTCGTTGATCTCAAGGAGATCACAATCGATCCGGCCGCCACTGCTCTCATTCCGGATGCGCTGGCCCGTCGATATGCGGCGATTCCGATTGGATTCGAAGACAACAAGCTGGTGGTGGCCCTGTCGGACCCTGCCAATGTGCTGGCCATCGACGATAT
>CAJQPD010000091.1 GCA_905480085.1 uncultured Acidimicrobiia bacterium | reverse complement strand
TGTTGCGGCCCGGTCAGGACCTTGGCGAGTTGGGTATCCGATGGGTAGTTGCGACGGCTCCCACCGTGCTGAACCCGGCATTTGAAAACAAACTCGACCTCAAGCAACTGGCGGTGGGTGATGGGGCCTTCACCGTATATGAAAACGTGTATCCGGCGTTTGTGGCCCGAACCGAGTCAGGTATGCCATGGCGAGCTGACGGGACGACCTTCGTTGGCGAACCAGCCCCGCAAGTGCTTATCGCCGTCAATCCGACTCCATTCGGTCAATCGGACCTGCCGGTTGTCATGGACGGATCGACCGGAGTGATCGAAGCCTCAACCGATCAACTGGTACGGGTCTTCGCCTGGGCAGCGGCCGGCGCCTTGCTTCTCGCCGGGTTGGCAGCGGTTTTCGGGGTTCGGAACCGAGCATGAAGCGAACGACGTTGCTTCTGAGTCTCGTGGCGGCCGGACTGTTTGTCGCGTTGCTTCCCGCCAGACCCGTGCCGACGATTCCGACCGTGCCAAGCAGTGTGATAGAGATGCCAGTTTCGGCTACGAGTATCGCCTACTGCGGATGGGTTCGATCCGATTCTGCGATTGACATGTCGGTCCAGTTGGCGTCATCTCTCGACACCCAGGCCACCGTTACCGTATTGCAGAACGGGGGAGTCGCTTCCAGCGAACCGCAGGCGGTCGCTCCCTTTGGTTCTGTGCGCGTCGCTTCGGTGCTCCCGGTGGGTGTTGAAGGAGCGATAGTCGAGTTCGCCGCAGGACCGGCCGCAGCCACGGCTGTTGGCGAGGGAGTCCTCGGTCTTGTGGCGGCCAGCTGTCCCTCTACCGTGCCAGATGTCTGGGTGCTCGGGGGCGGTTCAACCGCAGAGGGGCTCACTCTGGATCTTCGCCTGTTCAACCCGTTCCCGGAAGACGCCAAGCTGACGATCCGGGCATTGTCCGAGAACGGGAGCGAACCGGATCAAAGCCTGGAGGCGGTCTCGGTTCCGGCCCAGTCAAGCCGGACCATCGCGTTGACGGACATTCTCGGGTTCCGCGAGTGGCTCTCGGTTGAAGTCGAACAGACGGATGGCCGGGTGATTCCTACGTTTGTGGAGCAGGCAAGCGCCGGTGGTGCCGCCGTCCTGTCCGGTGTGGCGGCTGGCAGCGAGTGGTATTTCCCGTTCGGGGGGGTTTCTGAGCTGGCGAACACACTCGTTCTCGTGAATGCTTCGGCGACGCCGATGGGTTATCAGATTGGCCGGGCGACTTCGAGTGGGGCTGGTGAGGAGCTTGATCGGGGGAGCGTTGATCCGCGACAGGTAGCGACGATCGAACTGGCGGCGGGCGAAGGGTACATTGTCCAGGCCGACGGTCCCATGGCGGCCTTCCTGGTAAGCCGGGGTGAGAGCGGTCGAGCGTCTGTGGCGGGATCGACGGTATCTGCCAAAGATTGGCTCTTGCCGGGGGCCGGTGCCCTCCCGGAAACCACCGTGGTGATTCTCAACCCGACCCTCGATGACATTACCGCCACGGTGGTGAGCCGTCTCGGTCAGGACAAGGTGGTGGTTGCCGCAGGGGGGGTGACGTCTGTTTCGGCGCCGGTCTCCGAAGGAGGAATGCAGGTCTCGGCCACCGGTCCGGTGGTCGTCGGATGGTATGCGGTGAGCGAGAATGGAGTGGCGTACGCGATGGGACTGCCCTTTGTCAATGAGTGATCCGGTCGGTCGACTCGTCATTCTCCTTGCCGTGGCAGCCGTGGTCGGGTTCAGTGTTTGGTTGGTACGACGGCTGGATAGACGTTCGCCCGTCCGCCGACTACCCGCCGACCTCGGTCCATTCCCCGCAGCTTTGTACTTCGGGGACGCACTCTGTGCCTCGTGCATTCCTGCGGCCGCGGCCATTGCCGCCGGTGAGTTGGAAGTGCGGAAATTCGAGTGGGCTTCCAACGGTGATGTGTTTGATGCCCTTGAGATCTCCGAAGTGCCCCGGTTGATCGTGGCGGGCCGGACCGGGCAGATTTTGTTCGATATCGCTGGTGTTCCCACTCCCCGGCAAATTGTCCGGGCGAAATTACAACTTTCTCGAGAATGACAAAATCGACTTACGCGCCAATCTGGCGCGTAAGAAAAATTCCTGAAATACTTGGTGTATGAGGGAACGGTGCATATGCTCCACCCACATGCTTGAACATTGCGCACGCTGCGGGGCCCCAGCCGGGTCGATTATGTCTTATAACTATGCCGAGAGTGCTGTGTGGCTCGATGACCTCACGAGGTCAGTTGTGCCCGGGGCCGGGTATCCGGTGTGTGCGACCCACGCCGATCGGCTTACCCCTCCAATGGGTTGGACGCTCACCGACCGCCGCAATATCGTGCGATTATTCGCTCCCTCCGAGGTGGCCTGAGCGCGGTGGGTCTCGATCGGGATCTCCTCGACGATATCAAAGATCTCGATGAGCACGAACTGCGCCGGTTGCTCATTCTCACCCAAGCCCATCTCGAGCGAACCGGGGCCATCGCCCAGGTCGGGGGGAGTCCAAAGGTCAGCCTTCGCCAGCAGTCGGTGCGATGCGGTCGTCCGACCTGCACAACCTGCCCTCATGGTCCCTATTGGTACGCGTATTGGCGCGAGGACGGAAAGCGCCGCAGTAAATACGTAGGCAAGCTCCTTGAGGAGGACTAATCAGGTCCTTGGCGTAATGGTCCCGGGGTGCATACACTGCGGTCGGGCGGTCCTGCTATCTGGAGGTTTTCGCACATGATGTGCCCTACATGCCGCGTCGAAGACGTGATTGAAATTCACCAGAAGTTACCGGACGGTACTGAGATCGATTTTTTCTCATGCCATAAGTGTGACGAACGATGGTGGGACCATCAAGGACGAGAGATCGCACTTGCGGACGTACTGGAACTCGCCAGGAAGGCCCGCGCCTAGCGGGAGGGCCTCGGGCACCGCCGACCAGGCCGTGTCCCCATGGGTGCCGCGACTTGCAATCGCCGCCATAACGGCGGCGATTTTCTTCGCTGTGCAACCGTGGCTCATTCTGACAATCAATACCCCGACCGGTGGGGACATGGGCGCCCATGTCCTTGGACCGGCCATTCTGCGCGACGATCTGCTGCCCAATTTCCAGATCCTTGGCTGGAGTGACGCCTGGTTCGCCGGGTTCCCGGCCTTTTACTTCTACTTCCCTTTGCCCTCACTGGTAATCGTTTTCCTCGATCTGCTGCTTCCTTTCGGCGTGGCTTTCAAGATGGTGACGGTGGCTGGTTTGCTGGCTACTCCGGCAGCCTCATATGTGTTCGGGCGGGCCTTGGGGTTGGACCGGTGGGTGGGTACCGCGGCCGGGGTCGCTGGTGGGACCTTTGTATTCATTGAGTCGTTCACGATCTTCGGAGGCAATGCTCCGTCAACGATGGCCGGTGAATTCTCATATTCATGGTCCTTTGCGCTGGGTTTGTTCTATCTCGCGACCCTGATCAAGGCTGTCCGGGTATCGCCGCGGTATGTGCCGCTGGCGGTCCTGTTGCTGGCATGCACGGCTCTATCGCACGTGATTACGACCGGGATGTTCGTGCTGGCGAGCATCCCAATCCTGTTCTGGAAGCGGGGGTTCCTCAAGACCGGGGTGGTCTGGTTGTGGGGCTTTGCGGTGGCCGGCTTCTGGGCCTTGCCGCTTCTTGCCAGGCTCAACCAAACCTCTGACATGAGCTGGGTGCCGCTGAAGACCTGGGGGGAGATCCTTCCATCCGAGGTTTGGCTCTTGCTGCCTCCGGCGATGTTCGGGGTGGGATGGCTGATTCGCCGAACCAAGAATTGGGCCCCGATGATTGTTCTGACATTCGTCCCGGTCGTGTACTTCTGGCTCCCCACGATCGCCAGTCAGATGGGTTGGTTCTCAGGAACCTGGAAGCTTTGGAACGGTCGACTCCTGCCGTTCTGGTTCTTCGGTGTATCGATGCTCACGGGTGTCACGGTCGGGGTGGTTTCGAAGGCGGTTGCCAGACGCCTACCGACCAGGGTTTCAGTTGGTTGGCTCAAGGCGCCGTTGCTGATTGGGGCCCTTGTCGCGTTGGCGGGGGGATTGTGGAAGGGGTCGGTTGAGGTCCAGTGGTGGGCTGGCGGCGTTGCGGCATTGGCGATTCTCATATGGGGGGGAGTGGAGATCGCCGGGGCGAAGATTAAAACCGGCCCGTCCATGGTGCTCCTGGCCAGCGGGTTCATTCTTGTTCAGTCGCTGGCCGGCTTGAGTTTCGTCTCCGGCTGGGCCGCCTGGAACTTCAGTGGCTATGAGCAGAAACCGGGTTTTGACCAGTACACCCGGCTCATGGAAGCGGTCGACGTCTTGCCGGCGGGGCGAATTCAGTGGGAAGCCAACAACGACATGGACCGTGAGTACGGAACGCCAATGGCACTCATGCTGTTTCCCTACTGGACTCGGCAAGCCTCGATGGAGGGACTCTTCTTCGAATCATCCATCACCACGCCGTTTCACTTCATCAATGCTGGAGAGATGAGTTTTCGGCCGTCGAATCCGATTCCTGGTTTGACCTATCACAACTTCGACTTTGATCGCGGTATCGCCCACCTGGCCGTCTACGGAGTCGACTATTACGTGACGTATACCCCTGAGGCGGCCGAGGAGGCGCTCGCCCATCCCGAACTCCGCGAGATTGCCCGGATCGACCCGCACCGGATTTTCGCGTTGCCTCCGACTCAGTTGGTCGACGTTGCCGTCAATCAGCCGGTCGTCTTCGAAACCGAAGGTGGGCTTAGCCTGGGAAGTGAGGAAGCGGCGAACTTCAATGATGTGGCGCTCGAATGGTACGACGATCTCGAACTCCTCGATAAATGGCTGGTGGCGGACGGCCCGGCAGATTGGCCGCGGATCGACGACCTTTCTCTTCTCGAGAGCGTTTCATCACCACTCAAGAATTCCGGCGTCGTGTCGAATGTTGTGAGTGATAACGGTCACTTCGAGTTCGATACCACGGCCATCGGGGTGCCCCACCTTGTGAAGGTATCGTATTTTCCAAACTGGCAAGCAAGCGGTGCAGACGGGCCGTGGAGGGCCAGTCCGTCGTTGATGATCGTCGTCCCCACCGAGGGTCATGTCGAGATGGATTTCACAAGAACCATCTTTGAGAAGGTTGGTATTGCGATGACCGCGTCCGGAGTGGGCCTGCTCGTAGCCGGCTTTGTCGTCGCGAGAAGGAAAGAGGCATGAAAGCCTATCTGCTGAGCTTCTTCAATCGGACCAGTGCCAATCAGTTCATGAGGCTGGCCGTGATCGGCGGCTTGAATACGGTTCTTGACTTTGTGCTGGCCAACGTCTTGAAGGCTGGTTTGGGTTTTTCTTCCCAAGTCTCGGTTGTGCTGGCGTTCACCACCGCCACGGGGGCCTCATACTTGATGAACCGTCGCTTCACGTTCTTGATCACCGATGGCAAGAAATCGATGCGCGAGACGGCGACCTTTTTTCTTGTCAATGGCTTCGCCCTGGCCATAACGTCCGGGTTCGTGGCACTGGCCGAACTGTGGTTCGGAGATAACCTGGCGGCCTTCAACGGTGCCAAGGTGGCCGCTACCGTATTGGTTCTCTTTCCGAAGTTTGCGGGTTATCGAGACCTGGTGTTCCGACGTTCTCTCTCAAACGATGCCCGGAGCTGAATCAGTCCCCTAAGTGTTCGGGGGATCCGCTTCACAAAGGGGGTTCTGGCCGACCGACGTTCTTCCACGATGATCGGTACCTCGGCGATGGAGAAGCCGGCTCGTTCGGATCGGATGACCAGTTCGGTATCGAAGAGATCTTTGTTGGACTGCACCGTGTCCAACATGGAATCGATGACCGTCCGTCGGAAAGCCTTGATTCCGTGTGTATCCGTGACCTTCGATCCGACGAGGAATTTGAGGAGCAGGTTGAACCCGAATGTGCCAGTCCGGCGCAGCAGACTGCGGTGATCCTCGCTGTCAGGGGCCCGTTTTGAGGCGATGACGACATCGGCGCTTGAAGCGATCAGACCGGCCACAAACGGGCCTGAGAAGTAGTCAATGTCGAAGTTCACGACCCAGTCGCCGCGTGCCTGTTTGAACCCGGCTCGCATGGCAGCTCCGTAGTCGGGGAAAGGCAGCGAAATGACCTCGGCGTTCCAACCGAGGGTGCGCAGATTTTCGCAGAGATCATTGGCCAGTTGGGCGGTGCTGTCGGTCGAGCCGTTTTCCACGACGATCAACTCTTGAGGACTGCCTGTGGCGTCGACGATTTCGTCGGTCATGGCCGGAAGAAAGTCTGCGATGTAGGCGGCCTCGTTGTGAACCGGCACAACAATGGAAAGCAAGGGCATCGTCAAAGTCTAGAGCCAGCCAGACGATCTGGATCCGGCCTATCATGGTTGACCCTGCCAACGGAGTCTCAGATTCAGCTCGACGCCATCTTCAAGGCCTATGACATACGTGGGCGAACCGACACCGGTGAGCTTGACAGCGAGGCAGCCAGGGCGATCGGTCGGGCCTTTGCCGGGTTCGTTTCCGCCCATTATCCCAACGTCCTCGAAGTCGTCGTAGGGCGCGATTGTCGCGACTCCTCGCCATGGTTGGCCGATGCGCTCATGACTGGAATCCAGGTCGGGGGATTGAATGTCGCCGATGCCGGTGAGGTGGCCACCGACATGATCTACTACGCCTCGGGCGCTGGGGATGTGCCCGGAGTCATGATCACGGCTTCGCACAACCCATCTGAATACAACGGGATCAAGTTGTGTGGTCCTGGTGCCAGGCCGATCGGAGTTGAATCCGGCCTCATCGATATTCGCCAGATGGCGGGGGAGTCGGTGCCAGACGTCGCTCCGCAGGGTGGGCGTCATACGGTCTCGATTGCAGCCGGATACATTGACCATCTCTTTTCGATCGTAGATGCAGCAGCCATCTCCGACCTGAAAGTGGCGGTCGATGGGGGCAATGGGATGGCAGGAGTCGTGGTCGAGGACGTCTTTGCCCGAACGGCGGCTTCACTGGTTGGTCTTTATCTCGAGCCTGATGGGACGTTCCCGAACCATCCTGCCAACCCGCTTGAGCCAGAGAACCTCGTCGACCTCGTGGAACTTGTGATGCGGGATCGTCCTGATCTCGGCGTCGCCTTTGATGGGGATGCCGACCGAGCGTTTTTCGTCGACGAACTCGGCGTGCCGTTATCGGGGTCCACCACGACCGCTCTCATCGCCCGGTGGTTTCTTGGCAGGAAACCAGGAGCGTCGATCGTCCATAACCTCATTACTTCCCGAGCGGTGCCGGAAACCATTCTCAAAGCTGGCGGTGTCCCGATCCGGACCAAGGTCGGGCACAGCTATATCAAACAAATCATGGCCGAGACCGGGGCGGTCTTCGGTGGCGAACACAGCGGCCATTACTACTTCAAGGAGAACTTCCGAGCCGACAGTGGCATGCTGGCGATGTTGGTTCTCCTCCAGGTGATGTCGGAAGCGGGCCGTCCCCTTTCCGAATTGCGCTCGACGGTTGAGCCGTATTGCCAGTCCGGTGAAATCAACCTGACGGTCGTCGACAAGGCCGGAGCCTTCGAGCGGCTGGCAGCTGCCTTTGCCGATGGCACGCAGGATGATCTTGATGGGCTGACCGTCGGTTGGGCCGATGAGTGGTTCAACGTTCGGGCGTCAAATACCGAACCCGTTCTTCGGATCAACGTCGAAGCGAGCACGGACGAGCGGGTCGGGTCACTTCTTCATCAAATTCAATCGATTATTGGAGGTTGAGATGGGTCTGATTGACGAGCGACTGGCGGCGATCCTTGTATGTACCGACTGCCACGGCGATCTTGCCGAAGACGTCGAGGCGTCCACACTTGTGTGTACGAAGTGTGGCCTCAGGTATGCGGTGGTTGATGGTATCGCCAACATGATCCTGGCCGACGCCACCAGAGAGTAGGTACGCACGTTCGGCCGTTGGCGGCAGTCGACAAAGAAATGTCCCTGCCGCAGAATACGATCGGCGTATGGTCTGTTTGGCATGTCGTGCGTGGTCAGCTCGCTATGTGTGTGAAGAGTGCAGCCGCCGTTTGCAGCCGGCCGCCGATCGGCTGGTCGACGGCCGGATCGTGAGGGCGGCATTCGAGCACAGTGGACCGGCCAGAGTGCTCGTCCACCGACTCAAGTATGAAGGGGTTCGGGCCGCCGGCCGGGTTCTTGGCGGTGCAATGGCAGGTCGGATCAGGTTCCCCGTTGACGCCGTTACGTACGTACCGCGGGTACACCTGCGCCGGTGGCGCTATGGCATCGATCAGAGCCTTGAATTGGCCAGGGTGGTCGCCGCCGAATTGGGATTGCCTGTGGTCGCAGCCTTACATCCTGGCTGGTGGTCACCTGCCAGTGCCGGGGCTCGGGCCGCCGACCGACAAGCGCCGATTTTCACAGTGCAGGCGAAGGAATTGGGCACTGATCTTCTGAGTTTGGTTGTCGTCGATGACGTTCTAACGACCGGTTCGACGTTGGCTCGTGCGGCCGGAACCTTGCAGACGAATTTCCCGATAAATGTGCAATCAGTGGTCGCCACATCGGCCTCCGAGGTGACTAGTCTGCGATCACGACGATGAAATGGGGTCATCTTGATAGTTCAGCTCCACAGCCGCCATGTCGACATCGATCAAGAGTTTCGTGTAGCCGCCGAATCCAAGATCTCTCATGCCGCTCGCTTTTTTGAGGGCACCGGGGACGCCGACGTCGAATTGTCAGAAGAACAGAACCCCCGCCTGGCCCCTGAGAAATATCGGGTCGAGATCACCTGCCGGGCCGGCGGTCATCTCGTACGTGTCGAATCGGCATCGTCCACCCCGATGGCGGCCCTCGATCTTGCGGTCGACCGATTTGAGAAGCAGCTTCGCCGGCTGCGCGATCGTATGGTTCAGCGATCCCGTCAGCCACGTCAGGACAAGTCCGACACGCCCATCCCGGGCGATCAAACTGAGCCTGAGATCGTTCGGGTCAAGCAATTTCAACTTAAGCCGATGACACCTGAGGAGGCGATCCTTCAACTCGATATGCTCGGACACGAATTCTTCTACTTTCGCAACGCCGATACGGATTTGGACAGTGTCCTCTATCGTCGTCGCGACGGAGCATATGGCTTGATTGAACCTCGATGACAAGTGTTCTGGTCGTCGACGATGCCGTGCTCTTTCAAGCCGGGCTGACCTCTGCCCTCGGCGGGGCGGGCCTGGACGTGGTTGGGGAAGCGCAGGACGCCATGGCGGCAGTTGCCAAGGCATCAGAGCTACAGCCTGACATTGTCGTCCTCGACGTTCTGATGCCAGGTATTTCCGGCCTTGACGTCGTGGACAAGATCATTTTGGCTGCTCCGAAAACGAAGGTGGTTCTGCTGACTTCGTCGGAGTCTGGCGAGGATCTTCTGGCGGCGATTCGATCGGGGGCCATGGGCTACATCGTGAAGACCACGCCGCTTCCTGAACTGGTGGCCGGGATCGAGGCGGTGGTCCACGGTGGTGCGGTTGTCTCACCGGCGATGCTCGGAAAGCTGTTTGGGACGGTCGCTCAATTGCTGCGTCACAAGGATCTGGTTAGCGCTCGTAAGCCGGCGTTGACCGG
>CAJQPD010000090.1 GCA_905480085.1 uncultured Acidimicrobiia bacterium | reverse complement strand
CCACGAACCGACGTGGCGGGCACCATTAGGGAGGCCAACACGAGGTCGACATAGTGCCAAATTTGGGGAAGTGGACGGCCAAACTTGAGTCCAGCCCCCTGGAGTCCGACCGCCAATTAGGAGCCAAGATACGACGCTGCCGGTGGGTCGCGAAAACTGAGAAGCAGAAAGCTTTTCGCGACCTGCCCTCTACCCAGCTTGATCGAGTGTGCATACGAATTGGATTGAGCAATGTGGATGCACACTCGTCGAAGGGGTTAGGTGGCGGCGGCATGATCCGCATGAGCTTCCTGGCCGCAGTTTTGCGTAGCGATGCTGGGTTGGGTTTCCTGGCGGCAGTTTTGCGGAGCAAAACTGCAAGGCGACCGAAGGTCGCCCGGTCAGCCAACCACAATCGAGTCGAGCATGATGTCGGGGTGGCGGTCGCGGGTTGCTTCCATCCGGTATTTACCTTTGAACAGGGCCAGAAGCGTGCCGTCGCGGCGTTCGACAACTTCGCAGTCACGTTCGCCGGCCAGGGCGGCGGCGCCGGCGGCGTCGGTGCGGCGGGCTTCGGTGAACGGGGTAGAGGTGAGTTCGAGTTTCGCACCGTACTCACCTTCAAGGCGGGAGACCGCTACTTCATACTGAAGTTGACCGACGGCGGCCAGGATCGGCTGCTGTTCGCCCCACAGTGGATGATGGAGCACCTGGATGGCGCCTTCTTCGTCGAGTTCGGCCATGCCGCGGCGGAATTGTTTGTAGCGGGCGGTATCGAGGTTGAGCGCCTTCATGAAATGCTCGGGCGCAAACGTGGGGATCGGTGGGTACTGGACCTTGCCGGACTCCGAGAGGGTGTCGCCGATCTGCAGGTTGCCGGAGCTGATCAAGCCGATGATGTCGCCGGGGAATGCCGTTGCCACTGTTTCGCGGTCTCTGCCGAATAGCTGGTGGGCGAAGTTGGCGGCGAATGAACGCTGAGTCCGATGGTTGGTGAGTTGAATGCCTCGCTCGAATTGACCGGAATTGACCCGGAGGTAGGCGATGCGATCGCGATGGCGAGGATCGAGGTTGGCCTGGATCTTGAAAACGAAACCTGAGAATTCGCCGTCGATCGGCTGGATGGCATCGTCGATCGTCGGTCGGGAGGACGGCGAAGGGGCCAGCTCGGCGATGGCATCCAGCAGGAGCCGGATACCGAAATTCCATACGGCCGAACCGAAGAAGACGGGCGTGGTTTCCCCGGCTAGAAACAAGTCGAGGTCATGGTCGGCACCGACGCCGTCGAGGAGCTCGAGTTCGCCGGCCGCGTTGATGCCGGCCTCGCCGTGGGAAGCCAGGTCGGCCCCCTCAAGACGCTCCTCTTCGGCTGCCTTGGCACCGTGGTCGGTGCGTCCAAATTTCCAGAACGCACTGTCCCGGCGGTCGACGACACCGACGAAGTTGGGGCCCATCCCCACCGGCCAGGTCACCGGGGTGGCGACGATGCCGAGTTGCTTTTCGATGTCATCGAGCAGCTCAAGGGGAGCCAAACCAGGTCGGTCACACTTGTTGATCAGGGTGATGATCGGGGTCTTTTTGCGCTTGGCAACTTCGAACAGCTTCTTGGTCTGAGCCTCGATGCCCTTGGCAGCGTCGAGCACGATGATCGCGGCATCTACCGCAGACAGAACCCGATAGGTGTCTTCGGAAAAGTCGCGGTGGCCGGGCGTATCCAACAGGTTGAAGACGTGGCCGGCGTAATTGAACTGGAGCACGGTGGATGTAATCGAAATGCCGCGTTCGCGCTCCATCTCCATCCAGTCCGAGGTCACATCGCGTTGTTTTCCGGCTCGCGCCTTGACAGCACCCGCTTCACTGATGGCACCCGAATACATGAGAAGCTTTTCGGTGAGCGTGGTCTTTCCTGCGTCGGGGTGCGAGATGATGGCGAACGTGCGGCGCGGGGTAGTCATAGGACTTCCCGGGTAGGCGCGGTCGGCAACATGGTCATGGCAGAGGGATCCTCTCGATATTGGTCCGGTCGCAGACACTGCCGCGGTACCAGGGCCAATACCCATTCTACGCCGTTTCAGGAAGGGACGATCAATCCGACCGGTTACCGAATGAAGGTGACGGCGCCCTGGGTGCCGTATTCGGTGACTTCTCCACCGATGGTTACGAGGAAAGCGTTCCCATACGTGAGGTTCCCATCGGTATCAAAGGTGATCTCGGCCACCGCGACCGTTACGTCGTCAAAGTCGGTGATCGCCCAACCGGGGAAGTCGTTGCCGGCGGTCAACGGTATGCCAAGGTCGATGTCGGTGAAGACCCGATCGGAGTCCAGGTCGTAGATAACCAGGTTGGAAAGGCCCGAAAGGTACGCGACCGTCTCGCCGTCTGTGGATACCCATGGTCGCCGTGGGCAGCTTCCGGTGAAGCACGGCACGATGATTTCCCCCTGCTTGCCGTCGAAGCCGAGTGTCTGCAGAAATGCTTCGCCCTCGCCGAAGATCCCGAGCACAAACCCGGTGGGGCTGAGTGAGGCCGATGCCATGGTCGATTCAAAGCCGGCCACGATGCCGTAGTCGGTGATCTCGCCGTTCGAGACGTTGATGGTGGCGAGCCGTTCATTGGTCGTCTCGACCCCTTCGACCACAGCTTGTTCGAGGAGTTTGACCACGGCCAATGGGGTGCCGTCTTTGAATCCCAGGGAAAGCAGTCGGATCTGTACGTTCGCCGGGTTGGCAAGGATGTCGGCTCCGGCTCCCCGATCAACGAATACCGGGGTATCGACTCCCGGCAACTGGTAGACCAGCAATCCGTTGACGGCGAACGCAACGGCGCCCCGGGATCCGGTCAGCCGGATTCCGTTGGATGCGTAGATGCCTGAGGACCGTGATTGGATCGTGGCCGCCTCGGCGCGGTTGGGAATGGCTGAGCGTCCGACGGGCGGATCCACGAAGCCATCGCCAGGTTGAGTGACTACCTGGGGAACATCATCGACGGAGGCGACCGAAGTGGTGGTTGTGTTTGGATCGCCGGGTTCGGCCAGGGGAGTGTCGGATCCGCCGAAAGCCCCGGAGATGGCTAGTGCAATCAAGGCGCCAAGGACGGCGCCTACCGGAAGTCCGAACAGAAATCCTTTGCGTTGACTCACCGAACTCCCCTTCATCCAAAGACCAATCTAATCCTCTGCAATTCCCTCGGGTTGCGTTCCGCGAGAGAGGGTCGGCCAAGGGCAGGGCCGACCCTCTCTTCATTTTCGGGCTGTGGCCCTACTTGGCCGGGGAGAACTACCCCCGGTTGTTGGTGAACGTGAACACCTTGCGTGCCGCGTTACCTTCGATGACGACCTCAAACGTCTTGCCGACGGGCGCCTCGGGGAACTCCACCCGGATCTCCCAACTGCCATTCTCCGAAACGGTGGTGGTGGCGCCGCCATACGGCGAACCGACCCACACCGTGGTGCCCGGCTGTCCGGTTCCCCAGAAGACGTCGAAGGGGACTTCTTCTCCGCATGATCCGTATTTTTGGTTGGCTGTGAACGCAACTTCATCGCGCTGAGGGTTGGTGAACTCGAACACTTTGGAGTGGCCGTTCGTGTCGGCGATGGTGACCGGGAAGGTCGTGCCGGCCGGTGCCTCGAAACGAACCTTCATTTCCCAGCCGCCGTCAGCGTTGACCTCCGCTGACGAACCACCGTACTCGGAGCGGGCGGTGACCCTGGTTCCGGGCTGGGCGGTTCCCCAAAAGACATCCCAGTTCTCAGGATTACTTCCCAGTTGCTGTTTGGCCGTGAACTCAACCTTCACGTCTTGCCGGTAGGCCACCATTTCGAATACGGCCCGACCGCCGTCGGATGACTCGACGACCACCCGGAACGGCACGGCGTTGGGAGCCTCGGGGAACTTCACCGTGACATCCCATTCGCCCGATTCGTTGGCTCTGGTCGATCCGGAGCCGAACTCGGATGCGACGAAGATCTTGGCTCCGGGAGTGGCGGTGCCGTAGTACCGATTGCCGGGGATCGCGGCATCGCTGGCTTGGTACTTCTGGTGGGCGCTGAAGGTGATCTCACGAGTCACATATACGATCGTGATCGAGGCTTCCGACCGGTTGCCCGCGGCATCCTTGGCGACAAACGAGGCCAGATTGCGACCGGGATTCAATCGGAGTTTGATGGCCCAACCGCCCTCGGCATTGACTTCGGCCTTCCAATCGCCGGCGTACACGGTGGCACCTGGTTCCGTGATCCCCCGGAACACGACGAACTCGTCATCGACTTCGGCGCCGTCTGCCGGAGAGGTGATCGTCAGAATCGGGGCCGTGGTGTCTTCATCGAAGACCTTGTCTGTGGCAGCGTCGGCCGTTTCATCCGTCTTGGCTTCGGCCTCAGACTCCACCGCGTCGGAGATCGGTTTCTGGGGCTCGTCGACGGTGGGTTTCTCCACCTCGGTTGGGTGGTCGGTGTCGATGGGCCGGTCGGATTCGAAGATCACCTCGGCCTTCGGCAGGGTGGAATCCGTTGTGTCGAATCCCAAGAAGGACAGCACGGAGGTGCCATTGGGTCCGGTTACTTGAGCGGCGGCGACGCCGGCCGTGAGAACGACGAAGAACGTCGCCAGAAGGATGATGAGTTTTCTTTGCATGACTACCCCCGGGTATCTGGTTCGTTTGTGGTCACTTTGAGTGGTCACTCGCACCACTTGAGTGAAAGGTTTACCGGGAGAAGAAATTTTTCCTGAAAGTAAACCTGAGGCGGCGCCGATACGAGTTACCAGCGACAAGAAACGGTTCCGGACCGCAGATGAGACAAATGGAAGAAACCCAGG